>CAZNLX010000034.1:0-13325 GCA_964573925.1 uncultured Intrasporangiaceae bacterium | reverse complement strand
CACGCCCGAAGGCCGGTTCCTCTCCGGGGCGTTGCTCGCGCTCAACGCCGAGGCGCTGCGCCGGCTGGCCCCGGACGGTGAGTTGCTGCGCCCGGACCTGTTCTTCATGGACGACGTCGAGATCACCGACCGGGCTCAGGCGCTCGGGGTGGGGGTGCTCGAGGTGCCGGTCGACGGACGGCTCGAACACGAAGGCGGCACGAGCATGCGGCGCCGGCCGGCGGTGCGGATCTACTTCTCCCGGGTCTCCAAGGTGCGCTACTGGCAGGATCGCTCGCCGTTCTGGGGCGGGGTGCTCCGCCGCTTCTTCCGGGCCGAGACCGCGCTCGGGCGGGTCCTGGCCCAGCGGCGCGACGGTGCCGACGCGGACGGCAGCGCGACGATGGGCTTCGAGCTGGCCGGCCGCTGGCTGCGCACCGGCGCGGCCGACCTCGACGAGCGCATTCTCGGCAACGCTGCCGGAGAGCGTGCCATCGACTCCGGCGGGAGCCCACGATGAGCGCCGGTCTTGCGGTCGGATCCGCCGACGCGCCCGTCGGTCGCCGATCCCTCCCGGTGGCGGGCCTCGTCCCGATCGTCGTCGCGCTCGGGGTCCTGCGCATCCCAGGGGCGGACTGGCTGTATGCCGCCCTCGGCCTGGCCCTGCTCGTGCGCTCCCGCCGGGTGCCCCGAGCGAGCACACCGCTGGCCGCCGTATATGCCGTGTGCGCGAGCACGAGCCTGGTGGCCACCTGGGCCGACCCGGGCGCGCAGGCCTTCACCACGAGCTACCTGTGGCCGCTGCTCGCCCAGGGACTCTTCGCCCTCGGGGTGATGTCCGGCGGCGAACCAGCCGTCCAGGTGCGGCGGCTCGTCGGCGGCCTGGTCGGTGGCCTGCTGCTGGCCTGGGCGGTGGGCCTGGCCGAGATCGCCAGCGGGATCAAGCTCATCAGGATCCTCAGCCCGACCTCGTCGATGGCCGAGATGGCGGGCAACTCCCGGTGGGTGACCACCTCGGTGTTCACCAACTACAACGACTTCTGCCTGGGCCTGTCGATGCTGGCCGTCATCGTCTTCGCCCACCTGCTCTTCGTCCGGCGGGTGCACCCCTTGCTGGCCCTGTCCCGGTGGGTCGTCATCGGCTCGTCCGTCGCCCTCGTCCTGGTCATGGGGTCACGGGGCGCGCTGGCCGCCGGAATGCTCAGCGCCGGGGTCGTCGTCCTGCTCGCCGTCCGCGCGGTGCGACCCCGGCTGGTGGCACCTCGCCGGCTGGCCCTGGCGGCCCTGGCCCTGTCGCCGGTCGTCTGGTGGCTGTGGTCCAGCCCCTACGTCCAGGACCACAGCACGGCGACCCGGGAAGGCATCCTCGACAAGTCGTTCACGCTCTGGGCCGCCGACCCGTTCACCGCGTTCGTCGGTTACGGCTCGGCCGGCAGCTTCGCGACGGTGACCGAGACGGCATACCCGAAGATCCTCATGGACCCGCACAACCTGCTCCTCGAGGTGGCCCTCAACTTCGGCGTCCTGGGGCTGGCGGCCGCACTGTGGTGGTGGCTGGGGATCGTCTGGGGCACCCTGGCCGGATCGCTGTCCGGCCGGGCCTGGGACCAGGTCGGGGTGTTGTCACTCGTCGCGGCGCTGCCGCTGACCGGGGTTGTGTCGAGCCGGCTGCTGCCCTACGTCTACGTCACGGTCCTGGCGACCGGGGCGCACCTCATGACGATGACGTCCGGCGGGACCGATCGGATCGGGCGGCCAGGGCCGCGGCGGTGACGAAGCCCGCGACAAGGGCGGCGAAGCCGGCCAGGATGAGCGACTGCAGACTCGATCGGGTGCTCCCGGTCGCCTTGAGCGACGCGGCGGGCGGGGAGAGCACGGTGAGCGCCGTCGGGGTGCCGTTGACCGAGACAGCGACCTGACGAGGGGCCTCCTCCTGAAGGGCGGCGATCATCGCCGTGCCCATGGCCACGCCTTCCTCGACGTTGCCGCCCTGCACGTGCAGGTCGATGAGCAGGGAGTCGGTGAGGGTGACCACTTCGACGGCGTTCTTCACTCCGGATGCCGACCAGCCGCGTCCCGGGGTCGCCGCGACCTTCTGCAGCACCTGCGGGGAGTCGGCGAGGGCGGCATACGAGGCGGTGAGGATCCGCAGGTCCGGCAGCGAGCCGGCGGGCATGCTGCCGGAGCTGGGCAGCACGGCGACCCGGGCGTCAACCATGGTGTTGCGCGGGTCGGAGCCGCGGCCGGTGAAGAGGAAGGCGGCCGCGAAAACGACCGCCGCGACCAGCAGCGCGGGCAGGGCGTAGCGGCGCAGACCGCCGACGTAGCCGACGACGTCGACGACGTCGTCCACCGCCGAGGTACGTGGGACCGTGGTCGACGGGACGGTTCCGGCCGGTTTCGAACCCTGGGTGCGTGCCACCCGCACAGGCTATCAACGACGTCCCGGGCCTCTTCGCGCTGCGCGGGCCGGCGCCCGAAGGCCTGCGCGGCAGGCCGTCCGGGTGAACCGTCCGGTTCAACCATCCGGGTCAACCGTCCAAGCAGCCGCTCGGGTCAGGGCCGGCAGCCGGTGAGTTCGAACAGCGCGGTGTGCCCCATCCGCATCCGCTCGGTCATCAAGGGGAAGCCCGGCGGGATCTGCAGGTTGGGCGAGGTCGCCTCGTCGATGACGCCGTTGGCGTAGGCCCGGCCGTTGTTGATCACCCAGCGGATCCCATCCGCGCGCATGAGCTTGCAGATATTCGACGGTTCGAGCTGGATCAGCTGGTCGCGCAGGTACTCCGAGTAGGTGGTGCTGCCGGCCAGCCCAGCGATGTAGAGGGTCGGCTTGCGGTTGACGTAGGCGTAGAGCAACGCCGATCCGTCGTTGGCGTTGTTGAGGATTCGGTCGCCCTCGGGCACGATTTCGGCGACCGCGTGGAAAGCCCGGATCTCGTCCTCGGTGACCAGGCTGAGGGTCGGGTGGTTGGCCGCGACGATGTAGCGCTCGGACAGGTAGGGAATCGCGCAGGCCGTCCCGAGGGCCAGGGCGAGGGCGGCCACGATCGACGGGTATGCCGCGGCCCGCCGGCCCGCCGGCCCGCCGCGCTCGTTGAGCCGGGCGTCCCACCACTCGGTCACGGCAGACCAGCCCACGGCCAGCAGGACGATGAGGGCACCCGCCGCAACGGCCTGGGTCCGGACCCGGTCGTTGTACCAGAACCGGGCCACGATGTCGAAGGCCCATACCCCCCGCACGGTGGCGGTGAGGATGTCGAGCAGGACGGCGCCCGCAGCGACGACGACGACCGGCAGCCACGCCCGGCGCCGCCAGGCGGCGACTGCGCCGACGAGCAGGACGGCCGCGGTGATCGGTTGCGGCAGCGAGCCCCCCGGCCCGTTCCAGAGGTAGCCGAGCACTTCCAGGACCGCAGACCGTTCCACGGGCCAGACCCGCACGCCGAATTGGCTGCTGTCCCGGCCGACCCGGCGGACCACCTGGACGAAGGCGGCGAGGCCCACGAGGGTGGGCAGCACGAGCGCCAGGACCCGACCCCAGGCGCCGGCGCGGGCCAGCCGAACGACCCGCACCGCGATGAGGACGCCGGCCAGTCCGACCAGGATCAGCCCGGTGATGACGGCGATCCGCGGGTGCAGCACCCCGATGAGCGCCAAGCCACCGGTCGCCAGCACCGCCGCGCCTCGGCGACCGAGGCGCTCGTTGGGCGAGACGACGGTGACGGCGAGCGCGACGACGACCGGCACGAAGACGGCCGCCAGAGCGGAGGCCCACAGCACGCCCCAACCGAGCGGGCCCCAGGGCATCGCCCAGAAGCCGCCGCTGAGCAGGGCCATCGTGGCCGGGCGCACCCGCTGGGGGCCGACGACGATCCAGGCGGCGACGACGGCGGAGCTCGGCCAGAGGGTTCCGGCGATGACGGCGGCCAGGACGTTGGTCGCCACGACGGCGTCCTCGCCACTGAGCTGCATGAAGAGGGCGCCGAGCGAGTGGAAGCTCGAGGGGTAGTAGGTGTGCACCGGCTTCGGGAAGGCGAAGTCGGAGATCTTCAGGGGGTTGGCCTGCCCGGTCTCGTAGACGAAGCGGGTGGCGTTCGCGTCGAAGATGGCGTCCCAGGTCTGCGAGAGCAACTCCCAGGACCACCCGCAGGCCACGAAGACGGCGGTCTGGGCCGCCAGCGAGCACAGCGCCAGGACTCCGAGCAGGCGCCACAGCGAACCCCGTCCAGCCCTGTCGCCGGGCTCGATCCCGGCTGCGTGCGCTCCGGCCGGGACCGGCAGCAGCCGGCGGCCCAGCCGGACCGCGAGGGCACCGACGGCCAGCACGAGGACGACGCTTGCCCAGCTGAACCGCACCGGCACGACGACGTGTCCGAGGGTGCTCACCGCGACGGCCGCGACCGTGGCGGGGACAGCGAGCGCGGCGCGCAGCAGCGGGTCGCGGATCCCCGCCAGGGTGACGGCCGCGAAGCCCAGCCCCCACAGCAGGACGAGGAAGACCCAGGGCCAGACGGACTGCGCCGGGGTCCACATGGCGAAGCCGTCGCTGCCGCTCAACGAGGCCGTGGCCGGTCCGGCCGCCCAGGCAGTCATCAGGCACCGGCCCCGGCGAGGGCATTGACCGCGGTGACGATCCGCTCAAGGTCGGCCTCGGTCAGCGACGGGTGCACCGGCAGCGACAGGCACTCACGGGCCGCGCGCTCGGTCTCCGGCAGGTCGACGTCGTGCCCGAACGGAGCCAGCCGGTGGTTGGGGACGGGATAGAACATCCCCGAGCCGACGGCATACTCCTCGCGCAGTGCCTTGGCCAGACCGTCACGGTCCTGCGGAACGCGCACCGTGTATTGGTGGTAGACGTGGACCGCGCCGGGGCGCACCGGCGGCGGGGTGACCCCCGCGAGGTTCGCCGAGAGGTATGCCGCGTTGGCCTGCCGCGCCGCGGTCCAGCCGTCGACCTTGGTCAGTTGAACGCGGCCGATGGCCGCGTGCAGGTCGGTCATCCGGGTGTTGAAGCCGACGACCTCGTTCTCGTACTGCCGTTCCATGCCCTGGTTGCGATAGAGCCGCATCATCCGCTCGGTCTGGGCGTCGGCGACCGAGACCATGCCGCCCTCGCCGGAGGTCATGTTCTTCGTCGGATAAAGCGAGAACATGGCGAACTGCCCGAAGGCGCCCACCGGCGTGCCGTGCAGCGAGGCACCATGGGCCTGGGCGGCGTCCTCGAAGAGCTTGAGCCCGTGCCGGTCGGCGATCTCCTGCAGCGGCGCCATGCTCGCCGGGTGGCCGTAGAGGTGCACGGGCATGATGCCGACGGTCCGCTCGGTGATGGCCGCCTCGACCGACGCCGGGTCGAGGCAGAAGGTGTCCGGCTCGATGTCGGCGAAGACCGGCGTCGCCCCGGTGAGCGCGACCGAGTTCGCCGTCGCGGCGAAGGTGAACGACGGGACGATGACCTCCATCCCCGCCCCGACCCCGCTGGACAGCAGGCCGAGGTGCAGCCCGGACGTGCCGGAGTTGACCGCCACGCACGCGCGTCCGAGACCGAAGTGGGCGGCGAACTCCTCCTCGAAGGCCTTCACCTCGGGCCCCTGGGCGAGCATCCCCGAGCGGATGACCCGGGTCACCGCGGCAATCTCGTCGTCGCCGACGATCGGCTTGGCCGGTGGGATGAAGCTCGTCATGAGGTTGCCTCCGTGAGCGCGCCGTCGCGTTCGACGTATGCCGCCCCCGTCCGGGGGCAGGTCCAACCGCCGGCACCGTCGCCGACGAGGGGGTGTCCGGCCCGCCCAACCCAGCCGATCCGCCGGGCCGGGACCCCGGCGACGAGGGCGAAGTCCGGGACGTCCTCGATGACGACCGAGCCTGCGGCGACCAGCGCCCATCGGCCGATCGTCACCGGGGCGACGCACACGGAGCGGGCTCCGATCGAGGCGCCGTCCAGGCAGGTGACGCCGACCGCTTCCCAGTCGTCGCCTCGCTTGAGCGTGCCCTCGGGGGTGACCGCGCGCGGGTAGTGGTCGTTGGTGAAACACACGGCCGGGCCGACGAATACCCCGTTGCCGAGCCGGGCGGGTTCGTAGACGAGGGCGTAGTTCTGCAGCTTGCAGTTCTCACCCATGACGACCCCGGTGCCGACGTAGGCGCCCCGGCCGACGATGCACCCGGCCCCCAAGACGGCACCCTCGCGGACCTGGGCCAGGTGCCAGACGGATGAGCCCTCCCCGATGGTCGCTTCCGGCGAGACGTCCGCACTCGCGGCGATGCGCACGGTCATCTCAGCCCCGCCCGACGGCGGCGGCGGTGCGCACGAGGACGAGCAGGTCACCGAGGAACGAGCGGGTCCGGACGTAGTCGGCATACATGGCGGCCTTCTGCGGCAGCAGGACCTCGACGTAGTGCGCCTCGGGGTCCGCGGCTGCGGCGAGTTCGTCGGACTCGTTGCGCCAGCGGACGCTGGCCGGGTCGGTGATCCCAGGGCGGACGGTGAGGATGAGGTCCCGCTCGGCCGCAGGCCAGAGGGCGACGTACTTGGGCACCTCGGGGCGGGGACCGACCAGGCTCATCCGGCCGACCAGCACGTCCCACAATTGGGGCAGTTCGTCGAGCTTCGACTTGCGCAGGAGCGCGCCGACTCGGGTCACCCGCGGGTCGCCGGCCGAGGTGACCTGCAGGCCGGGGGCGTCCGGACGCATGGTGCGGAACTTGTGGATCCGGAAGGGTATGCCGCCCCGGCCGACCCGTTCCTGGGTGAACATCACCGGGGCTTTCGGGTCGTCGCGCTTGATGAGCGCAGCGATGACGGCGAAGACCGGGGACAGGACCGCGAGCATCCCCCCGGAGACGGCGACGTCGAAGACCCGCTTGGCGTCGGTGCGGCTCACGCGTCGCCCCCGAGGACGGTCCGCACCGCCTGGGCGACCCGGGCCACCTGGGCGTCGGTCATCGAGGAGAAGATCGGGATGCTCACCGCGCGCTCGAACTGAGCGTCCGCCACGGGCAGCGCGGGGGCCTGGGGCCCGCGCAGGTCCCGCCAGTAAGGGTGGCGGTGCAGCGGGATGAAGTGGACCGAGCAGCCCACCCCCGCGTCGGACATCCGCTGGATGAACTCGTCCCGGCCCATCGGGGCGTCGTCGGTGAGCCGCAGCACGTAGAGGTGCCAGGCGTGCTCGGTGCCCGAGTCGACGGGTCGGGAGGGCAGCCGGACCGGCAACCCGGCCAGGTGCTCGTCGTAGTGGGCCGCGATCGCGGTGCGGCGCTCACGCATGGCCAGGGCCCGGCCGAGTTGGACCCGGGCCATCGAGGCCGCCACATCGGTGAGGTTGTACTTGAACCCCGGGGCAACCACCTCGTAGTGCCAGGACGGCGCGGTCGATGTGTAGCGGTTGAAGACGTCCCGGCTGATCCCGTGCAGCCGCATGGTGCGCATGCGGGTGACGAGGTCCGGGTCGGCGCTGACGATCATGCCGCCCTCACCGGAGGTCATCGTCTTGGTCGCGTAGAAGCTGAAGACGACCGCGTCGCTCGCGCCGAGACCGACCGGCATACCCTCGCTGTCCACGGGGTGGGAGTGGGCAGCGTCCTCGATGACGCGAAGCCCGTGGGCGGCGGCGAAGGCCGCGAGCGCGGCCCGCGGCACCGGCAACCCGGCGAAGTGGACCGGCATGACCGCCTTGGTCCGCTCGGTCACTGCCGCTGCGGCGGCGTCGAGGTCGAGGCACAGCGTGTCGGGGTGGACATCGACGAGCACGGGGGTGGCCCCGAGGTAGCGGACCACCTCGGCGGTCGCGGTGAACGTCCAAGTGGGGACGAGCACCTCGTCGCCGGGGCCGATGCCCAGGGCCTCGAGGACCAGGTGCAGGCCGGCGGTCGCGGAGTTGACGGCAACGCCCTGCGGGGTCCGGCCCGGGACGTTCCGGGCCGGGTCCATCGCCTCGACGAACTCCCGCTCCAGCGCCGCGGCGTTCGGCCCGGTGGTCAGCCACCCGGAGCGCATGGTCTCGACGACGGCGGCGATCTCCGCCTCGCCGATGTCGGGAAGCGCGAAGGGGATGTAGTCGCTCACCAGCCGTGCCTTTCCGGGGTGTCGGGTGTTCGTTCCACTGTATGCCGCGTGGTGCGGCACGTCGGCGCGCCCGGCCGTCAGCCCTCGGCGCGGCGGCGCAGCAGGGCCACTGCGTCGCCGATCGGTCCGTCGTGGATGATCCGGCCCTTGTCCAGAACGATGCCGCGGTCGGTGAACCGGGCGACCATGTCGAGGTCGTGGCTGACGATGACCAGGCACTTGCCCTCGTCGCGCAGCTCACGGATCCGGTCGAGGCACTTGTGCTGGAAGGGTTCGTCGCCGACCGCGAGAATCTCGTCGACGAGGAAGATGTCCGGGTCGGTGTGCACCGCGACGGCAAAGGCCAGTCGCAGGAACATCCCCGAGGAGTAGAACTTGACCTCGGTGTCGATGAACTCCTCGATCTCGCTGAACGCGACGATCCGGTCGTACTGGCTGCGGATCTTCTCCTCGGACATCCCGAGGATCGCGCCGTTGAGGAAGATGTTCTCCCGCCCGGTGAGGTCGGGGTGGAAGCCGGCCCCCACGTCGATGAGCCCGGCGACATTGCCCCGGACCCCGATGGTGCCCTCGTCGGCGCCCATCACCCCGGAGATGAGCTTGAGCAGGGTGGACTTGCCCGAGCCGTTGCGGCCGAGCAGGGCGATGGCTTCCCCCTCGGCGACGGTGAGGTTGATGTCGCGCAGCGCGACGAAACGTTCGGAGAGTTCACCGCGACGGCCCTGCAGGCCCTTGACGAAGATCTCCTTGACCGCCCGGGTATGCCGCAGGGTGAAGTGCTTGCTCACCCCGTCGATGCGGATCCGGTCCAAGGCGTTACCCGTGCCCACTCATAGCTCCTGTGCGAAGCGGCCGTCGAAGCGACGGAAGATCCACTGTCCGATGGCCAGGACGACGATCGCGACGGCGGTGGCGACTCCGACGAAGACCGGCATCTGGGCGGGCATCGCCGTGGCGCCGTCGGTCGTCGGATACCAGAAGGTCCAGTGGAAGGTCTCAACGACGGTGGTCAGCGGATTGCTCTGGTAGAGCCGCCACAGCGGCCCGTCGCCCAGCGCATCGCGCACGGCCACCCAGGTGTAGATGACCGGGGAGCCCCAGGTGGCGACCATGAGGATGAGGTCGACGACGTTCTCGAAGTCGCGGAAGACGACGTTGAGGGCGCCGAAGATGAGCCCGAGGCCGAGGGCGAAGACGGCCAGGACGAAGAAGCCGCCCACCCCGGCGAGCAACTGCCAGATCGTCGGGTGCCAGCCGGTCACCAGGCAGCCGACGACGAGCACGACGACCTGCGGCAAGAAGTGGGTGAACGAGACGAACACCGAGGCCACCGGGAAGAGCTCCCGCGGGAGGTAGATCTTCTTGACCAGCGCCCAGTTCCCGGTGATCGAGCGGGTGGCGTTGCCGAAGGCCTCGCTGAAGAAGTTCATGACGACGATGCCGGAGAAGAGGTAGACCGCGTAGTTCTCCACGGCGTGGTTCATCTTGAAGAAGACGCCGATGACGAAGTAGAAGGCGATGAACTGAACGGCCGGCTTGATGTAGGACCAGAGCATCCCCAGCACCGAGCCGTGGTAGCGGGCCTTGAGCTCCTTGTGGACCAACAAGCGCAACAGATAGCGCCGCCGGAAGACGTCGAGGAGCCCGCCACCTGCACCCGGAGGTTGGAAGATCGCAGTGTCCGTCATCTGAGGTGGGGGCCTTCGCGTCGTGCCGATCCGAGGCTCCGGCCGTGCCGGTGGACCGGCGCGGTGCTGCCGCCGGCGCGGCGACCTGCCGAGCAGGCACAGACTACCCGAGTGGCGGAGCCGTTCCCGCCCAAGGAGATAGCTCCGGGGGCCGCGCCGGTCACCCGCGGCGGCGCCGCTGGACCAGGGTCACGACCAGGACCAGGGCGGCACCCAGGGTGAGCTCGCCGACGACGGCGAAGGTGAGGGCCCAGGGGTCGGGGCCCACTCGGATGAGGCGGGTCGAGCCCACCGGTCCCCCGGCCAACAGGCCAGCGGTGAGGACGGCGAGACCGATCATCCCGATGGCGGCGGCGGTGGTGCGGGCGGTGTCCTGCCACCGCGCCAGCCGACTCCAGCGACGGCCGACCTCCCAGGTGAGGTAACCCCCGATCGCGACCGGGACGAGCAGGGCCAGGGTCAGCCAGCCGGGGTACTGGGCGGTGCCGGGCACCACCCCCAGCACGGGGATCATCGGCAGCAGCCCCGGCGCCGATCCGGAGACGCTCACAGTGCCCCCGGCAGCGATCTGGAAGCCCGGCCCGGCCAGGAAGCTCAACGCCCACACGGCCAGGTCCGGCGCGAAGAGGGTCTGCACGAGAATCAGGCCGATCGACTGGACGCCGTCAGCACCGACCGCCGCGTGCAATGAACTGATGGTGGGCCAACGCACGACGGTCATCACGAGCAGCAGCGCCGTGGCCACCGCCGCGAGTGCGCCACCGGCCCGGACCGCGGGACCGGCTGCCCGCCGGACCCACGGGGGCATCCGGTCGGCGAGGTCCTCGTCGCCGCGCCAGAGCACGATCCCGGCGGCGACCAGCGGCACCGACAGCAGCCCGGGCAGTCCGGTGAGGGTCGGGCGGGCCGGTCCCGCGAGGGTGACCAGGCAGGCGAGGGCGGCGAGGGCGGCATACCCGCCGAGGAAGCCGGGCAGCACGTGGCGGGCGGCTTCCTCGGAGTCGTCGGCGAGGCGACGCAGCCGGTATGCCGCGAACCACACCGCCGCGACCCAGACGAGGATCGGGGAGATGCCCACGACGATGCCGTCGATGCCAAGCGAGCCTCCGGTGCCCAGCACCCAACCAGCGCTGCCCAGAGCGAGAACCTGCCACCCGGAGCTGTTCCCGCCAGGGGCGCCGGCCCGGACAAAACCGGCGAGGGCGACGACCGCGAGCCAGGGGACAGCGGCGGCGATGGCCCCGGCCGTCCAGGACTCGCGGGGTTGACCGCGGTCGCGCAGCGCATCGACGGTCCCGCGCGTGGCGTCGACCGTCGTGCGAACTCGATCCAAGAGGCTCATCCCGGACCTATCGTCTCCGGTCGGCGGGCGGACATGCCGGAGGGCGCGCCGGGGGATCCCGAACGCGCCCTCCTGACCGGCCGGCACGAACGCCGACCGGGGCGACCAATCAGCCCTGCAAGCCCTGCATGATCTCGCGCATGAGCTGGGCGGTGGCCGAGGGGGTCTTGCCGACCTTGACGCCGGCGGCCTCGAGGGCCTCCTTCTTGGCCTGGGCGGTGCCCTTGGAGCCGGAGACGATCGCGCCCGCGTGGCCCATCGTCTTGCCCTCGGGAGCGGTGAAGCCCGCGACATAGCCGACGACCGGCTTGGTCACGTGCTCGGCGATGTATGCCGCCGCCCGCTCCTCCGCGTCGCCGCCGATCTCGCCGATCATGACGATCGCGTCGGTGTCGGGGTCGTCCTGGAAGGCCTGCAGGCAGTCGATGTGGGTGGTCCCGATGATCGGGTCGCCGCCGATGCCGACGCCGGTGGAGAAGCCGAAGTCACGCAACTCGTACATCATCTGGTAGGTCAGGGTGCCGGACTTGGAGACCAGGCCGATCCGGCCCGGGCCGCTGATGTCGGCGGGGATGATGCCGGCGTTGGACTGTCCGGGGCTGATGAGGCCGGGGCAGTTCGGGCCGATGAGCCGGGTGGTGCCGGCCTGCTTGGCGTAGGTGTAGAACTCCGCGGTGTCCTTGACGGCCACACCTTCGGTGATGACGACGGCCAGCGGGATCTTGGCGTCGATCGCCTCGATGGCCGCCGCCTTGGTGAAGGGTGCGGGCACGAAGATGACGCTGACGTCCGCGCCCGTGGCCGCCATCGCGTCGGCAACGGTGCCGAAGACCGGCACCTGCACGCCGCCGGGGAAGTCGACCGTGGTGCCGGCCTTGCGCGGGTTGACGCCGCCGACGACCTGAGTGCCCGAGGCGAGCATGCGGGTCGTGTGCTTCATGCCTTCGGAGCCGGTCATGCCCTGGACGATGACCTTGGAGTCCTTGGTGAGGAAGATCGCCATGTCGAGTGTTCCTTTGTCCTTGGTCTGGTCCGGGTCAGACGGCCGCGGCCGCGAGCTCGGCGACGCGGCGGGCCGCGCCGTCCATGGTGTCGACGCGCTCCAGGAGCGGCAGTCCGGCGCCGTCGAGGATCGACCGGCCGAGTTCGGCGTTGTTGCCGTCGAGCCGCACGACCAGCGGCTTGGGGTGCTTGCCGTGGCTGGCGAGGATCTCGTAGGCCTTGACGATCCCGTGGGCCACCTGGTCGCAGGCGGTGATCCCACCGAAGACGTTGACGAAGACGGCCTTGACCTGGGCGTCCTCGAAGATGACGTCGAGGCCGTTGGCCATGACGTTGGCGTCGGCGCCGCCACCGATGTCGAGGAAGTTGGCCGGGCTCGGGTGCCCGCCGCCGACGTTGGTGAACTCCTCACCGGCGTAGGCGACGACGTCGAGGGTCGACATGACCAGGCCGGCGCCGTTGCCGATGATGCCGACGTTGCCGTCGAGCTTGACGTAGTTGAGGCCCTTCTCGGTGGCCAGCACCTCGAGCGGGTCGGTCTTGCTGTGGTCGACGTACTGGTCGTGCTCCGGGTGGCGGAACTCGGAGTTGCCGTCGATGGAGACCTTGCCGTCGAGGGCGACGATGGCCCCGTCCTCGGTCTTGACCAGGGGGTTGACCTCGACGAGTGTGGCGTCTTCGGCGGCATACACCTCGCCGAGGGAGACCAGGACGGCCTCAAGGGCGGGGCGGTCGGCCTCGGGGAAGCCGGCGGCGGCGATGATCTCGGCGGCCTTCGGGGCGTCCAGCCCGACGATCGGGTCGACCTCGATGCGGGCCAGCTTCTCGGGGTGCTCAACGGCGAGGGTTTCGATGTCCATGCCGCCCTCCTTGCTGCACATCGCAAGGTAGGAACGGTTGGCCCGGTCCAGCAGCATCGAGAAGTAGTACTCCTCGGCGATCTTGGCGCCCTGGGCGATCATGACCTTCTTGACGATGTGGCCCTTGATGTCCATGCCGAGGATCTGCGCGGCCAGCGCCTGCGCCTCGTCGGGGGACTTGGCGACCTTGACACCGCCGGCCTTGCCGCGCCCGCCGGTCTTGACCTGCGCCTTGACGACGACCACCCCGCCGCTGCGGGCACCCACACGCTCGGCTGCTGCGCGAGCCTGCTCCGGGGTTTCGGCCACCTCACCGCCCAACACGGGAACCCCGTGGGCCTCGAACATGTCACGTGCCTGGTATTCGTACAGATCCACGGGCGTCCGTCCTC
>CAZNLX010000033.1:0-13404 GCA_964573925.1 uncultured Intrasporangiaceae bacterium | reverse complement strand
GCCCTACAACTACGACGATCCGGTGGCCGGCACCGGCGGCGGGGTCGGCGGCACCGAGGCGGGGCTGCTGTTTGCGGCGTACCAACGAGACCCGATGACTCAGTTCGTGCCGATGCAGCAGCGGCTGGCGAAGAATGACCTGCTCAACCTGTGGACGACTCCGGTCGGGTCGGCCGTCTTCGCCATCCTGCCGGGACCGGCCGAGGGCGAGACCCTCGGCCAGCGGCTGCTCGGCTGAACCAGGCCCCGGTCGGTCAGCGCGACCCGGCCGGGGTCAACAGCCCCACGCCGCGCAGCACGAGGTCGATGGTGGCCGGGCCAACCCGGTCCATCGAGGCCCCGTGGGCCACCGCGGAGACCGCAGCGTTGACCAGCCCCTGGACCAGCTGGGCAACCGTCATCGGGTCGGGCACGCCCGCGTCGACCAGGGCCGAACGCAACGGCTCGAGCAACTCGGCGTGCAGCACCCGCACGCCCTCACGGCAGACGTCGGGCATGGCCACGCCGGCGATGTCGGGGGTCACGCCGTGTCCGTCGCGAGCGTCGGCGATCGCGGCCCTGATGTATGCCGTGACCCGCTCGGTCGGGGTGTCCGCGGAGTTGACCGCGGCGACCATCCGGTCCCGGCTGCGCTCGAGCATCGTCGTGATCGCCGCACCGAGCAGTGCATCGGTCGACGGGTAGTACTGGTACATGCTGCTGCGCGCCAGGCCGGCCTTCTTCGCGACGGCGGCCGGAGTGAAGCCCGCAACACCGGCGTCCCGCAGGACGTCGGCCGCGGCGTCGACGACCTGGCGTCGACGCATTGCGTTGTGTTCGGCGACAGTGGGGGCCTCGATCCGCGGCATACCGGGAGTGTATGTCCCGAAAGCGCAACCATTCGACGCGTGCCGACCGAACCCGCGATTGTGATTCTGACACTAGTGTCAATAAGCTAGCGGCGTGAGTCGCGCGACCAGTCCCGCACCGGACCCGCACGCCGCCTCGCACCCGCTCGGCTCGAGCCGATGGTGGGCCCTGGCGACGATCGCCCTGTCCACCTCGCTCATCATCATGGATGCGACGATCGTCAACGTCGCCCTCCCCGTCGTCATCCGCGACCTCGACCTCACCGCCAACCAGGCCGAGTGGATGAACGCGATCTACTCACTCACCTTCGCGGCCCTGCTGCTCACCGTGGGCCACCTGGGCGACCTGCGCGGCCGGCGCCGGCTGCTCGCCGGTGGCATGGTCGTCTTCATGCTCGCCTCCGTTCTGGCGGGCAGTGCCCAGGGGCCGGTCGTGCTCATCGGCGCCAGGCTCTTGCAGGGCGTGGGCGCCTCGGCGATCCTCACCACGGCCCTCTCGACGATGAACTCGATCTTCCGCGGACGCGAACGCGGCATCGCCTTTGCGGTCTACGGAGCAACGATCGGTGGCATGGCCGCGGTCGGCCCACTCGTCGGCGGCTGGCTGGCCACCGACATCTCGTGGCGCTGGGCGTTCTGGCTCAACCTGCCGTTCGGCCTGCTCGTCCTGCTCGGGATCTGGCGGGTCATGCCCGAGACCCGGGATCCGGAGGCGGACAGTCACTTCGACCTGTTCGGCGCCGTCCTGTCCGCAGTGGGGATGGGCGCCGTGGTCTTCGCCCTCATCGAGGGCGCGACCTACGGATGGTGGCTGCAGCCGTCCGGGTCGATCTCCCCGGTGCCCATCGTCGCGGCCGCGGCGGTGCTGGCGACCGTCCTGTTCTTCCTACGCGAGGCCCGGGCCCGCGCAGCCGGTCGGCCGACGATGATCGACCTCGGCTTGCTCGCACTTCCCACGCTGCGCTACGGCCTTATCGCCGCGACGATCGTCGCGTTCGGCGAGTTCGGTCTCATGTTCACCCTCCCCCTGCTGTTGCAGGGGACCCTCGGCTATACGGCCCTTGGCGCCGGTTGGCTGCTGGTCAGCCTGGCGGTCGGGGCCTTCCTCGTCTCGGGAGCCACCCCACAGCTCACCCAGGCCATCGGACAACGGTCGGTCGTGCGGATCGGGCTCGCCCTCGAGACGATCGCCGTGGCCGGGATCGCCCTCACCCTGTCGCGCACGGTCGGCACCTGGACGCTCGCGGGATGGTTGTTCCTCTACGGCATCGGGGTCGGGATGGCCACCGCCCAACTCAGCTCGGTCATCATGAGCGAGGTGCCACCGGCCCAGGGTGGGCAAGCCTCGGGGCTGCAGTCCACGGTCCGCCAACTCGGCTCGGCGTTGGGCATCGCGGTCCTGGGCACGCTGCTGGTCACCTCGTTGGGGTTCGGCCTGCAAGACCGACTCGACTCCTCCGGTATGCCGCCCGCTGCCTCCCAGCAGGTCGTCGAGATCGTCCGCGGCTCGGCGGGCGCCGCGATCCCCGCGCTCGCCGCCAGCCCCCATGCAGCGGCGGCGGCCGACCTGGCCAGGGACGCCATGGTCGAGGCGAGCAAGCGGACTGCCTGGTTCGCGGCCGCCGCGCTGGCCCTGGGCGTGCTGGCCACCCTGGCGCTGCCCGCCCCGCACCGACCCGAGGACGACCCGCACCGGCCGTCCTGAACAGGCCTGACCTCTGCCACCCCTGCCACGCCTGCCACCTCAGCCGCCCCGACCCTCGCGGCTCCTCCGCAACTCAGCAGCACGGCATACATAATCTTCAGTTATCTCTTGCCGACCTAACTAAACGTGACGCTATCCTTGCGCCGTGGAGAGCCCCCTGCTGCGCACCATCCGCGAGAGCGTCATCGGCGACGACCAGGTCCTGCCCGGCCCCTACGGGCCGCGCCGGGTGACCTACGCCGACTACACCGCGTCCGGCCGTGCCCTGAGTTTCATCGAGGACTTCATCCGCGACGAGGTCCTGCCCCGCTACGCGAACACGCACACCGAGAGCTCCGGCACCGGCTTGCAGACGACGCGGCTGCGCGAGGACGCCCGCGCGATCATCCGGGATGCCGTCGGGGGCGACGAGGACACCGTCGTCATCTTCACCGGCTCTGGGTGCACCGGGGCAATCGACAAACTCGTCGGCATCCTCGGCCTGCGCATCCCCAGCGTCCTCGAGGACGCCCACCACCTGTCCGCGCACATCCCGGCAGACGAGCGCCCGGTCGTCTTCATCGGCCCCTTCGAACACCACTCCAACGAACTGCCCTGGCGTGAGTCGATCGCCGACGTGGTCGTCATCCCGCAGGATCTCGACGGCCACATCTCCCTGCCCATCCTGCGCGAACGCCTGCAGGAGTATGCCGCCCGCCCCCTGAAGATCGGCTCGTTCTCGGCCGCGTCGAACGTCACCGGGATCGTCTCGGACTCGGCGGCGATCAGCACGCTGCTGCACGAGCACGGGGCTCTGTCCTTCTGGGACTTCGCCGCCGCCGGCCCCTACATCGACATCGAGATGTACTCCGGGGGCCGGCGGACCAAGGGCAGCAGCGCGGCATACAAGGACGCGGTCTTCCTGTCCCCGCACAAGTTCATCGGCGGGCCCTCGACCCCCGGCGTGCTCGTCGTGCGCCGGGAGTTGCTCGGCAACCGGGTGCCCGCGGTCGTCGGCGGCGGGACGGTCGCCTACGTCAACCCGACCGACCATCTCTACCTGGCCGACCCGGCCCACCGTGAGGAGGCCGGCACCCCGGCGATCATCGAGTCGATCCGCGCCGGACTGGTCTTCCAGCTCAAGGCCGCTGTCGGCGTCGAGACGATCCGAGCCCAGGAGGAACGGCTGCTCCATCGCGCGGTGGCGTCCTGGACCCAGGAGCCGGCTATCGAGATCCTCGGCAATCTCGACGCCGAGCGTCTGTCGATCGTCTCCTTCGTCGTCCGGGCCCCCAGCGGGCGCTACCTGCACCACAACTATGTCGTCGCCCTGCTCAACGACCTCTTCGGCATCCAGTCGCGGGGCGGCTGCTCGTGTGCCGGTCCATATGGGCATGCGCTGCTCGGGATCGACCTGGACCGCTCGCACGAGTTCGAGGCCGAGATCGCCCACGGCTGCGAGGGGATCAAGCCCGGCTGGGTGCGGGTCAACTTCAACTACTTCGTCTCCGACGAGGTCGCCGACTACATCATCGACGCGGTGCGGCTGGTCGCCCGGGACGGCTGGCGACTGCTGCCGGACTACCGCTTCGATAACGCCACCGGCCGCTGGCGTCACCACGCGGGTCCGGTCGAGCCGCCGCTGCGGCTGCGCGACGTCGGGTATGCCGCGGACGGCACCTTCACCTTCCCGCGGCATACGGCGCGGGCCCCGGAAAGCGAGTTGGCGGCATACCTGGCCGAGGGTGCCCGCATCCTGAGTGAAGCACCGGTCGACGACGGACCGCAGGCACAGGTGTCGGCCGCCTACGACGACCTGCGTTGGTTCGAGCTGCCCGCGGTGTCGATGCCCTGACCCGTTCGGTAGCGCTGTCGCGACCCGTTCGGTAGCGCTGTCGCGACCCCTTCGGCGGTGCCCGCGTCGGCGGGTGACCACCGTCATCGCCCCCACCGAGACGCGCGGGCAGGCACGGCGGCATACTGTGGCCGAACCGTGACCGTGATCACCGCGACCTTTGTCGCTACCCGCGAGTAGGAACCAGGCACGATGGACAGATGGCCAGGCCGGTAGAGGGAGTCACGCGGAGCGACATCGACGCGATCCGCTACGACGATCTCAGTTTCGAGGGCGCGCACGGGCATGTGGGCGTCACCCTCTTCATGCCGTCCATCCGGCAGGTCGGGATTCAGGGCGATCCCGAGGTCATCAGTCCCTATTCGGCCGGTTGGGGCGAGGGACTCGGTGCCGCCCGGGCGTCCTGCGAGGGCCTGGTCCGGGCCGCGAATGTCATGGCCGCGGCGATCGAATACCCCCGCAAGCGGATGTCGGTGAGCGAGATCCTGCCGTTCCGCACCGAGGTGCTCGGCGAGGTCATCCGGCACGTCCGGGAGCGGTCGATCTACGACTGGGCCACCATGGTCGTGGCCGGTTACTCGCGAGGCACAGCCCCGGCACGGCTGGCCACCGTCGAACACGCCGAGGTCGTCGACGGAGTCATCCTCGTTGCGCCGACCTGGTTCAGCCAGCAGGTCAAGCCCCGCGACCTAGCCGCCCGCGGTCTGCACGAGAGCGCCCGCGGGATGGCCCAGGCCGGGTGGCTGGACCGGCTCACCCTCGTCGGCGCGAGCGTCCGGCTGGCCCAGGAGATGCTCGCCCACCCCTTCGAGTTGCGCGACGACATCGCCGCGATCTCGCAGGAGGGTGCCGCCGATCTGCAGGACGTCCTCGACACCGGCGTCCGGGTGGGGGTTGTCGCCGGCCGCCAGGACGAGTTGTGCCAGGTTGACGGCATCCGGACCGTCGTCGACAGACTGGCCGATCCCTCGACGGTCATCTACCGCGAAGTGGACTCCGACCACTTCTCCTACTTCCTGTCCCCCAAGCCGCTTAAGGTCGTCGCCGAGGTCGTCGGCGCGCTCGGCTCGGACGAGGAGTCCGACGCGGCGCAGGGTTAGCCCGCGCGCGCCCACCCTGGGTCGACCCGCGACGCGACCCGGTGTGGCACGCTGTCGCCATGAGCCACTGGGTCCTGGAATACCGGTATGCCGATCCCGACGCCCGTGCTCGGGTGCGCCCGGATCACCTGGCCTACATGACCGGACTGCACGAGCGCGGGGTCGTCGTCATGGCCGGCCCGGTCGGCGATGGCGGGGGCGCCATGGTCGTCCTGCGCGCCGACTCGCAGGAGCAGGTGCGCGAGGTCATCGCGAACGACCCCTACACGGCAGCCGGGGTCGGCGCTGACCACTCGATCCGCCCCTGGACGGTCGCCATCGGCGGCAACTGACCCGGTTCGCCGGTCAGCCCAGCGCCTCGCGGACGGTCTTGAAGAGCGACTGGGCCCGAGGGTTGGTCGCCAGATCCTCGACCATGACGACCTCACCGTCCGGACCGCCCAGCGGGACCTTCCAGTTGGCGTACTCCCAACTCGTCCCCGGCTGGTTCTGCACCCGGCGCTCCCCCACCGCGTCGACGAGGGCAACCCCCTGCATGAGTGACGGAGCGGCCGCCAGGAGCGCGTAGAGGGCTTCGACGATCTGCTGCTCCCCAACCTCGGTCCCGTCCGGCATCGGCTCGCCCTCGGGCGGCAGCAGCCCACGCCCGCGGCACATCTCCAGGACCCGGCCCTGCTCCTGCCGATCGGCCGCGATCTCCTCCTCCACCGATCGGGTCAACAGCCCGAGCCGGTCGCGCAGTGCGATGTGCTCGCCTGCAAGATAGCCGGCCGTCGGCGGCAGGTCGTGGGTGTTGACCGAGGCGAGGCACCCCCGCCGGTAGTCCTCGGGGGGCATCGGTGTCTTGTCGGCGGCATACTCGAACCAGAGGATCGATGTCCCGAGCAGGCCGCGCCCCGCGAGATAGTCCCGGACCCACGGCTCGAAGGTGCCCAGGTCTTCCCCGATGACGACCGCCCCGGCGCGCTGGGCCTCCAGGCAGAGGATCCCGACGAGGGCCTCGTGGTCGTAGTAGACGTAGGCCCCTTGGTCGGCGGGCATGCCCTGCGGCACCCACCAGAGCCGGAACAGGCCCAGGACGTGGTCGACCCGGATCCCGCCCGCGTGCCGCAGGATCGTGCGCAGCATGTCCCGGAACGGGGCATAGCCCGCCTCGGCGAGCCGCTGCGGATGCCACGGCGGCTGCGACCAGTTCTGCCCCTGCTGGTTGTACATGTCCGGCGGCGCGCCCACTTCCGCCTCGGGGGCCAGCACGTCGCGCAGCACCCAGGCGTCCGATCCGAGCGGGTGCACGCCGACTGCCAGGTCGTGGACGATGCCCAAGGCCATGCCGGACCGCTTGGCGCTGGCTTGAGCCGCCTCGAGCTGCTCGTCGAGGACCCACTGCAACCAGCAGTAGAAGTCGATCCGGTCGCGCAGCCGCTGCCGCAGGGCGTATGCCGCCTCGTCCCCCGGCCGCAGTTCGCTCCACAGGGCGGCGTCCACGGCGCTGCGCTCCCGCAGCGCGCACCACAGCGCGAAATCCTCGAGACCGCGCCCGTGCTGGGCCCGGAAGGCCGCGAACCGGGCGTCGCGGTTGGGACTGCGCGGGACGGCATACACCAGTTGCAGGGCCTCGAGCTTGCTCGCGTATGCCGCGTCGCGCGGCACCTCGGTCCCGTCGTGATTGCGAGCGGTCGCCTGGGCCCAGATGAGCGAGATGTGCCGGCGAGCCGCGGTGGTGAGGTAGATCGACTCGGGGATGGCCTCGATGCGCAGGTAGAGCGGGTTGAAGAAGCGCCGGGTCGTCGGCAGATAGGGCGAGGCCTCCATCGGCGGGGTCGGCTCGGCCGCGTGCAGCGGGTTGACGAGGATCCAGTCGGCCCCGGCGGCGGCGCTGATCGTCGCCAGGTCGGCCAGATCCTCGACGTCGCCGACTCCCCAGGACCGGGCGGAGCGCACCGAATAGAGCTGGGCCATCAGCCCCCAGGTGTGCTCTTTGCCTGCGCGAGAAGGCAACTCGTCAGCGGTGGTGACCCGGTTGGGGACGACGACGAGGGTCGCCTCGGCGTGGCGGCCCTGGCTCTCGGCTCGCAGTGCATGCCACCCGAGCGGCAGCCCCTGGGGAAGCCAGAAGGTGGCCTGGCCCATCGTCGCGCCGTCGATCTCCCGTGGCGCGGTGAAGTCGTCGCCCTGGGCGACCGGCCATTCGGCACCGGATTCGTCAACGATCCAGACCCGGACATCGTCGCCGTGGTGCAGGTGGACCGCGACGCTCGTGGGCTTGCCGTGTCGCATGATGACCGTCGGGGGCAGCAGGGTCCGCCATGGTTGCGCCTCCCGGTCGGCCAGGGCTCGGGCGCAGGATTGCTCGGTTGAGGCATCGACCCCCAGGGCACCGAGGATCCGGGTGAGGGTGCCTGCGGACACCTGCTGGAGGTCGCCGTAGAAGCCCCAGAAGTCGATCCCGACCCCGTAGGCCCGGGCAAGGTCCTGGAGTTGTTCCAGGGAAGGAGCAGGCGCCTCGGAGTGGGCGGCGGAGTCGGGCATGGGTCCTGCCTGATCAGCGTGCGGGGATGGTCCCGTGGATTCTTCCACCCCACGGGGAGTATCGCGGCGCGAGTGCGCCCTTGCCGCCGAATACCGAGGTCAGGAGGGCGGGCTGAACCGACCGTCCGCGGCGGTCCAGCCGCCGTCGACAAAGAGCACCGTCCCGGTGACGTAGCTCGCCGCGTCCGAGGCGAGGTAGACCGCGGCGCCCGCCAACTCCTGGGGGCGCCCCCACCGGCCGAGGATGCTCTTGGCGCCGTAGGCGGCATACCAGTCGGCGTTGGCCTTGATCGGAGCGGTGAGCGGGGTGTCGATGACGCCGGGAGCGATGGCGTTGACCCGGACGCCCTGCGGCCCGAGTTCGGCGGCCAAGGTGCGCAGCAGCATGACCAGGCCGGCCTTGGTCATCGCGTAGACCCCCTGGCCGGGCTCGGTCGTCAGGCTACGGATCGAGCTGCAGCCGATGATGCTGCCCCGGCCGCGCTGTGCCATGCCCCGGCCGAAGGCGGTCATCAGGCCGAAGGCGGCGCGCAGGTTGAGGGCGACGACCCGATCGAATTCGTCTGCGGTGTAGTCCAACAGCCGCTTACGGACGTTGACCGCCGGGGTCACGACGAGGATGTCGACGGCCCCGAGGTCCTCGACCGCTCGGGCCACCGCCGCGTCGTCGAGGACGTCGAGCTCGTATGCCGCGAGCGCACCCCAGCCCGGTCCGTTCGCCGCAGCCCCCTGATCGACGGTGTTCCGGGCCGCGGTGAGGTCGCGGTCGGCACAGGTGACCTCGGCGCCGTGGGCGGCCAGCCCGAGGGCGATGGCCTGGCCGATGCCCGACCCCGCGCCGACGACCACGGCGCGGCGCCCGTCCAGCCGGAAGAGTCGGGTCAGGTCCGTCGGCGCAGCGGTGCTCATGCCTCCCGATTGTGTCAGTCAGGGTCGCCGAGCACCGAGGGCAGGGCGTCCCGAATGCTGCGCATCTCCCCGGCGGGCGTGACCACGCTCGTTGCGGCGAGCATGGCGTGACCGACCGCCCGGGTGACCACGTCACCGGCCGCGTCGAGCAGGGCGTGGAAGGTCATGACGTCCAGGGCTCCGGCCGGGCCGGCGCCGGTCCGCTCACCGGTGGCGAGGGTGAAGAGCGTGTCGCCGTCGAACATCGTGTGCACCGGCCGGATCGCCCGGGCCAGGCCGTCGTGACCGATGCCGCTCACCTTGGCGCACTGGGCCTTGGTGAGGGTGGCGTCGGTGGCGATGACCCCGATCGTCGTGGCTAGGCCTGGGCCGAGCCCGAGCGCGAGACCGGCCGCAGCGGCCCGCTCGCGTGCGGCCGCCAGATCAGCTTCAGTGGCCCTCCCGAGCGCGGGGAACTCGCCGGGAAGTCCGAAGCGCGCGGCATACAGCTCGCCGGTCGCGGGGTCGACGCAGGAGCCGACCGCATTGACGACGACGAGGGCGGCCACGGTGGTGCCGTCGGACAGGACCGCCGAGGCGGACCCGATGCCACCCTTGAGGCCCCCCGCCCGAGCCCCCGTGCCCGCGCCGACGCATCCCTGTTGCACCGGGCCACCATGGGCGACGACGAGAGCGTCGTTGCCCATCGCGGCGTCGGGCCGCTTGCCGAACTCCCCGCCGCGCCCGAGATCGAAGATGACCGCAGCCGGGACGATGGGGACGACTTCGCCGGGTCCGCCAACCGGGAAGCCGACCCCCGCCGCCGCCAGCCGCGACATGACCCCATCGGCTGCGGCCAGCCCGAAGGCCGAACCGCCGGAGAGCACCACCGCATGGACCCGCTCGACGAGGTTGCGCGGGTCGAGGGCGTCGGTCTCCCGGGTGCCCGGGCCGCCGCCGCGCACGTCGACCCCGGCGACCGCTCCGCCGTCCGGGGCCAGCACGACCGTCGTTCCGGTGAGCCAGCCGTCGCCGATCCGGGTGGCGTGCCCGACCCGTATGCCGCCCACATCGGTGAGCGTGTTCGTCGGGCCGGGTCGCAGCGCGGTGGCCGGGCCGGGGCCAGTGGCGGCGGTGGGCTGGCTGTCGCTCATCGATGATCCTCGGGGCTGAAGGGTCGGGGGGTGGCCGTTGCCGTGCGGGCGGCCAGGGTTTCGGCGGCGAGGACGGCGGCGGTGCGTCCGGCCAGGGCCGACTGCAACCGGGGAGCGGCCGCGACGAGCTGTCGGGCGTAGGGGTGGGCCGGCGCATCGTAGACCTGGTCGACCGGTCCGACCTCGACGATCTCGCCCCGGTTCATCACCGCCACGGTGTCACAGACGTGCCGCACCACCGACAGGTCGTGCGAGACGAAGACGAGGGTGAGCGAGAGTCGGTGGACGAGCTCGTCGAGCAGGTTGAGCACCTGGGCCCGCACCGACACGTCGAGTGCACTGACCGGCTCGTCGGCGACGAGGATCCGGGGGTCGGGGGCCAGGGCCCGGGCGATGGAGATTCGTTGGCGCTGTCCGCCGGAGAACTGGTGCGGGTAGCGATCGGCTGCCTCCGGTTGCAGGCCCACCGCCTCGAGCAACTCGTGGACCCTCGGCAAGTTGTCTCGACGGCCCTGGGCGACAAGGGGTTCGGCGATGATGTCGCGCACCCGCATCCGCGGGTCGAGCGAGCCCATCGGGTCCTGGAAGACGAGCTGGAGTTGCTCGCGCAGGAAGCCCAGACGCCGCTCGGGCAGCCGGGAGATCTCCACTCCGCCCACCCGCACCGAACCGGAGGTCGGCTGGTCCAGACCGGCGATGATCCGCAACAGGGTCGACTTGCCGCAGCCGGACTCTCCGACGATGCCAAACCGCTGACCGCGGGCGATCTCCAGGCTCACCCCGCGAAGCGCCTGGACGACCGGTCCCGGGCGGGTCAGTGACGTCCGCGGGCGCCGATAGTGCCGGACCACGTCCTGGACCTGCACGGCCGGGGCGTCGGCGGTCGCGCCGCGGCCGGGGCCGCTCGTCGCCTCAGTCATGGTGCACCACCGGATGCCAACAGGCGTAGCCCTCCTCGGGGCCGGCCCCGATCCATTCGGGCAGCGTCTCGCACTCGACCGTCGCGTGCGTGCACCGGTTGCGGAAGACGCAGCCCGCCGGGAAGCGGCCGGCCGCCGGCACCGACCCTTGGATCGTGTAGAGCCGCCCGTCCGGCCGGGTGAGGTCCAGGTCGGAGGCGCCGATCAACCCGCGGGTGTATCGATGCCGCGGCCGGGTGAACACGTCGAGGACCGGGCCTGCCTCGACGACCCGCCCGCCGTACATGACGAGCACCCGTTCGCACACGCTGGCCACGACGGCGAGGTCGTGGGTGATGAAGAGCATCCCCGCGTCCCGGGCCTCGACACCGCGGACGATGAGATCCAGGACGAGCGCCTGCACGGTGACGTCGAGAGCGGTGGTCGGCTCGTCGCAGATGAGCAGGGCCGGGTCGTTGGCCAGCGCCATCGCGACGACGACGCGCTGGCGCTGGCCACCGGAGAGCTGGTGCGGGTAGGCCCGGGCCGCGTCGGCAGGATCCGGCAGACCGACCTTGTCGAGCAGGTCGACGGCGCGGCTTCGGGCCGCGGCCCGGTCCGGGACGGTCCCGTGAATCGTCATGATCTCGGCGACCTGAGCCCCGACCCGCATCGTCGGGTTGAGCGCGGTCATCGGCTCCTGGAAGACCATCGCGACGTCGCGGCCCCGCATCGCGGCGAGCCCCGGCTCGCCCGCGTCGAGGACCGAGGTGACCCGTTCGACCCCGCTCGCGTGGCCGGTGACGACGACCGATCCGCTGGGGTGCAGGTCCTCGGGTAGCAGGCCCATGATCGCCAGGGCGGTCAGTGACTTGCCCGATCCCGACTCACCGATGAGCCCGACCCGTTCGCCCCGGCGCACCGTGAGGTCGACGTCGACGAGCAAGTCCTTCGACCCCACCGTCACCGCCAGGTCACGCACCCGCACGACGTCCGCGGGCGGCATACCCCCCATCGGGTATGCCGCGGGCGAACCGGCCGCTGTCGCGCTCACCGCCGGTCCTCCAACCGCGGGTCGAACCGGTCGCGCAGGCCGTCACCGAGCAGGTTGAAGCCGAGCACGGCCAGCGCGATGGCGATGCCGGGGAAGACCTCCAGACGCGGGGCGACGAAGAGCAGTTCCTGGCCCTCCTGGAGCATCCGGCCCCACGACGGGGTGCCAGGCGGGGCACCGAGCCCGAGATAGGACAGGGCCGCCTCGGCGAGCACGGCGATGGCGAAGGACACCGAGGCCTGGACGATGACGAGGCTGCCGACATTGGGCAGGACATGGCGCAGGGCGATGGCCCACGGACGGCGACCGGCGGCGCGGGCGGCCAGGACGTACTCGGTCTTCATGATCCCGATGGCGCCGCTGCGCACGACGCGGGCGAAGGACGGGATCGTCGCGATGCCGATGGCGATCATTGCGGTGATCACTCCCTGGCCGTGGACCGCGGTGAGCATGATCGCCAACAACAGAGCGGGGAAGGCGAGTAGCAGGTCGTTGGCCCGCATGATGAACTCACCCCACCACTTGGGGACCATCGCCGAGATGACGCCCAGGGGCACCCCGACGGCGGCCGCGACCCCCACCGAGACGATGCCGACGAGCAGCGTGGTCCGCGAGCCCACCATGAGCAGGGACACCACGTCGCGGCCGAACTTGTCGGTGCCGAGCCAGTGCCGGGCGGACGAGCCGGCCAGGCGTTCGGCGGCGTTGATCTCCCCGACGTCATAGGGGGTCCACACCAGCGAGACGAGGGCCAGTGCGACGATGCCCGCGACGATCACCCCACCAACGAGCAGGGTGGCCTCGGTCCCGGACCGGGAGCGGCGCCCGCCGGGGGGCATGACGGCCTCGGCGCCCCGGGACAGCTGGCTCATCGGGAGACCGCCCGCAGCCGAGGATCGATGACCAGATAGAGCAGGTCGACGAGGAAGTTGACGAGCAGGACGGCGACGACGAGGACCATGACGACGTCCTGGACGACGATGAGGTCCCGGTTGCCGACGGCGTCCAGCAACAGCGACCCGAGTCCCGGGATGACGAAGACCCGCTCGATGACGACCGCACCGACGAGCAGGGTGGCCAATTGCAGCCCGAGGACGGTGACGACCGGGACGGCGGCGTTGCGCATCCCGTGGCGGACCAGCGCGCGCATCGGGGTGAGTCCTTTGGCCCGGGCCGTGCGCAGGAAGTCCTCACGGAGCACGTCGAGCACCGCGGAGCGAACGTACCGGGTGAGCACCGCGCCCTGGACCAGCCCCAGCGAGAGGGCAGGCAACAGCAGGTGGGTGAGGAAGTCCGCTGGGTCGTATGCCGGTGGCGTCCATCCGTTCGCGGGCAGCCAGCGCAGTTGGACCGCGAAGACGGTAATGAGCAGGATGCCGGCGAGGAAGGCCGG
>CAZNLX010000032.1:0-13417 GCA_964573925.1 uncultured Intrasporangiaceae bacterium | reverse complement strand
CGTTGACGTCCTTGCCCTTGAAGACCGGGTGGTTGATGCACGGGATGGTCGCCCGATCGGCCCCCGCCTCCTTGGCCTTCGTCTTGACCGCCGAGAAGGCGACGGCATACTCGCGGGCGAGGGCATCGAGGTCCAGGCCGTGAGCCGGGTCGCCGGGGTCCTTGAGCCCGGTGCCACGGAAACGGTCCAGCAGGAAGGCGATCCCCTCGTAGCCGTTGCCGCCGTGCGAGTACCCGGCGTGGGTAAGGAAGCCGATCATCGCCTTGTTGAGCTGGATCCGCTCCGGCGATTGCGGCCCGTCGGCGGAGACCGCGCCCTTGGCTCCCTGGGCGGTGATCGCCCCAGGGCCATTGGTCAGGAGCAGTCCGGTGAGCATGGCGAATCCGTCGAGGATGTCCGCGGTCGGGCGCTCCCCGAGCAGGGCGGCTGCGGCGAGTTCGGTCACCGATGCGCTGCCCAGCACCTCGGTCATCGGTATGTCGCAGAAGGCGTCCGACTCGTGCGCCGCCACGGGTGCGGCGGCCCCGATCATCGTCCCGAAGAGTTCGAGCCACCACGGCAGTTCCTCGGCGGTGAGCCGAGAGATCTCCTTGTGCGCCAACGACTTCCAGACCAGTGTCCCGGCAATGGCGGCCATGACACCGGGCACCTGGGGGTGCCCACCTTGACTGGCCAGCCAGCGCAGCGGCATCGACGTGACCCCGCGTTCGGCGATGCCGGCGAGCATGGCCTCGGCCCGCGGGTCCGGCTCGGTGCCGATCGCCAGGGCACGCAGCGGCTCCGGTGCGGGATATGCCGCAAGGTCCGTGGCCGTGTCGTCGACGGACAGGCCGCTGCCGGTGAACAGGTCGATGAAGCCATGCAGCGCGTCCCGGGAGGCCTTGGTATGCCGCGGGCCGGCGATCGCCAGGGCGGTCGCGATGACGGTGTTCGGGGTGTTGTCGGCCTCCCGAGCGGCATCGACCGCGGCGAGGGACACCGTCCCATGGAGGTTGACGTGCGCGCCGACGGCGACATCGACGAGGGCCCGGTCCCGGTCGGACGCGCGGCGGCCCAGCAGCGCCAGGACGATATTGTCGGCCATCGGGTGCTGCGCGGCGTGCAGGATCGACATCCCGCGCAGACTCGACACCTGGGTTCCCGGGTCCATCTGGGAGACCCCGGAGGCGTCCTTCATCGACTGGCGGGGCAGGACGGCTCCGACCTGCTTGTTGAGAGCGGCGATCTGCTCTCCGTAGGGTGCCATCGCCACGACGTTCGGCAGGTCCAGCTCGGGCGGCAGTTCGAGGTCGCGGGCCCGGCCGAACCACGGCTTGAGGGCCAGGCTGCCTTCCGGAGCGAAGTCCGGCAGGGTCGCATTGAGAGCCATGACCGCGGTGAGCGCGGCGGGGATGTGCGCGATGTTCGTCACGACCGCACCGCGACGGGAGCAGACTGGGTTGTCCGGGCTGAAGACCGAGTCGACCCCGAACTTCTCCATGAACCAACGTTCCTTGGTCGCCGCATCGTCGCCGCCACCGGCCATCGCGCCGGCGTGCCCGACGGCGCGGGTCAGCCGGGACTTCCAGCGGCCGACGACACAGGCGATGACCGGCTTGGTGAACTCGGCGTCGAATTCGTAGTAGCCACCGGGTTCGACATAGAGGACCGCGGCCTTGCTGCGCATGTCGTTGGCCAGGCCGAACGCGAACTCGGGCGCCGCATAGTGGATGTAGACGTCCTTGCCGCTGGAGATGAGCGTCGTCGTCCCCCAGCCGGCCATCCGCAGGTAGGTGGCGATCGTCGTCGTGAAGTTGCCCGAGTTGGACAGCAGGGCAATCGACCCGGGGCGCAGGGCCTCCTCGGGGGTGTTCCCGCCGAGAGCGCCGCCGATGCGGACGTGGTTCCACGAGTCGGCGACCCCGAGGCTGTTGGCACCGAAGATGTCCACCCCGTTGGACTGCGCCATCGCCCGGATCTCTCGGGCGTCGTGGGCCGGGATCTTCTCGGTGACGATGAAGATCTTGCGCATCTCGGGGTTGACCCGGATGAGCTCACCGACCCCGTGCCGAGCCGCGGCCGGGGGCAGGTAGACGACGCCGCAGTTGAACGTGTGCCCGTCCGCCAGGCCCTCGAGCACGTTGTTGTAGACGGGGATGTCGCCCAGCGTGGTCGTCATGTGCGAGCCGCCCTTGCCGGGCGAGGTGCCGAAGACGACGTTGCCGCCGGAGTACTCGTGGCTGACCGGCGTGACCTCGGAGGATTCGCCGCCGAGGATGTTGAGCACGCAGACCCGATCCGCACGAGTCGCGATCTGGGCCAGGGAACTGATGCCGACGTAGAACTTGAACTCGCCGACGCCCTTCTTGTACATGTGCAGGTCTCCTTTGTCGCCGTCAGCCGACCATGGCCTGGTGCTGGCGGGCGATCTGCTCTCGACCCGAGGCCTTCATCCAGGCATCGGCAGCGCGCGCGTAGTTGATGACCTCGGACATGTCCGAGTCGAAGCCGAACATCTTGTAGGGGATCTTGAGGGTCTCGAAGGTGTCCCGCAGCACGCCCATGCCCCGGACGAGGTTCGGTCCACCGCGGCCCACGACGGCATACAGGGGGGTCGGCCCGTGCGTGGAGTAGTGCTCGCGCAGGGCGTCGGCCATGGCCCGGAAGGTCTCGAAGATGTCGGTGTTGTTGGCCTTGCCGCCGATGATGAACAGGACGTTCGTCTGCGGGAGCCAGTACTTGTAGCAGATCCGCGCCAGTTCCTTCATCTTCTCGTAGGGCGGGTTTCCGCCGAAGTCCGAGGAGATGATGGCGTCGTCGCCGAGCATCTCGGACACCAGCGAGTTGGCACCGCCACCGAAGGTCGGGGCCAGGATCGTCCCGTGCTCGTTGACGACGTAGACGTCACTCTGGCCCTGATAGGTGCGCAACTGGTTGACCTCGTGCTCGAAGTCGGAGTAACTCGCGGAGAACAGCGACCGGGGCAGGCCCAGCCGGGCCACTCGCGGGTCGTCCCGGTCGAAGGCGCACTTGAAGTCGCAGGCGACCGGGGTGAGCCGGCCCTTCTTGTCCGGGCGCATCCGGATCGGATTGAGCTCCAGCGTCGTCATCCCGAACTCGTGGAACAGCTCCCACAGCCCAGGCAGGTACTGCACGAGCGGCGAGACGATCTCGTTCGGCGCGTGCAACTCCGTCAAGGCATTGGCGACGACGAAGGCCCGCATCCCGGTGAGCGCCTCGAAGGGAACCTGGGCGACCAGGGACTTGTCGAGTTCCTCGATGGCGACCCCGCCGTGGTGGGTGATCGTCATCGTGGGGGCCCGGAAGTGGGTCGAGTCGGTGATCGAGAAGTAGACCTCGTGCTCGGCCGGCACCATCGCCTCGTAGGTCACCCCGTTGGCCTTGGCCACCGTCGTGCCAACCCGGTGCTCGGCGAAGTAGAGGCGCTCCTTCTCGCGCAGCGCGGTCGGCAGGTCCTTGGCCCGGCCGATGAGGCCGGCCTTGCCCTTCTTGCCGACGCCACCCTTGAAGACAGGCTTGACGAGGATCTCCCCGTGCCGGGAGATGAGGTCCTTGATCTCCTCCTCGGTGGCGGCGGGGCCCAACACCTCCGCCGTGGGGAACCCCGCGAACTGAAGAAGTTTCGCTCCATGGAGCATTCCGGTCAGATTCATCCTGTCACCCCAGCGGCTCGCCGTTGATCCTTCGCCACGGTATGCCTTCCGCACCTCGTCGGCCCGGGACGGTGGTCCCGGTGGTCACAACTGAGGACTATGGTCACCCACCTGCCACGACCTGTCGAGCAGTCGGGCAGGGGTCGCCGTCTCCGGTCCCGATTCGACGGCTCCGCCCGAGGTATGCCGTGGCGCTGACCGCGGCCGGGCGGGCCCCTCGGACCGTTGCCGACGTCAGTCGGTGCCCAGCCGATCGAGGACGAACTCCATGGCCAGGGTGTAGCCGCGGGTGCCCAACCCGGCGATGACGCCGACGGCGATGTCGGACAGGTAGGAGTGGTGCCGGAACGGCTCCCGGGCGTGGACATTGGAGATGTGCACCTCGACGAAGGGCACGGCAGCGGCCTGGAAGGCATCCCGGATGGCGATGCTCGTGTGGGTGAAAGCGCCCGGGTTGATGATGACGAACCGGGTCCCGTCGGTTCTGGCCGCGTGCAGGCGGTCGATGATCGCACCCTCGTGGTTGCTCTGGAAACAGTCGACGCCGACACCGGCGGCGGCGGCGAGCGCCCGCACGGCATCCTCGATCTGCGGCAACGTCGTCGTGCCGTAGACCTCTGGCTCCCGCTGGCCCAGCAGGTTGAGGTTGGGGCCGTTGACGAGCAGGACGGACATCGGGCTCTCCTTCGAATGCGGGCGATGCCACTGTAGGGCGAGCCGCCACCCTGCCGCACGGGACAGGCCATCCGGCCTTTGGCCCGGAGGTCAGCCGCAGACCTCGCGGTAGGCCGCCGCGAGCAACTGCTCGCTGGGCCCGGCAAGGCGGCCAGGCTGGGCCAAGCCGTCGAGGACGACGAAGCGCAGGGTCGATCCGCGGGTCTTCTTGTCGCGGCCCATCGCCGCGAGCAGCGCCTCCCACCTCGCTCCCGCGGGATCGGGGTAGCCCACCGGCAGCCCCAGCGACCCCAGGATGTCGGTATGCCGCTGGGCCAGGTCCGCGGGGGTGCGGCCGGCGAGGCGACCCAGCGTCGCGGCATACCGCAGGCCGACCGAGACCGCCGCGCCGTGCCGCCAGGTGTACTGCTCGACCTGCTCGACGGCGTGCCCGAAGGTGTGCCCGTAGTTGAGGATCTCCCGCAGCGCGGCCTCACGCAGGTCGGCGGTGACGACGGCGGCCTTGACCCGGACCGAGCGTTCGACGAGTTCGGGCAGCACCGCACCGTGCGGGTCGACGGCCAGCCGGGGGTCGGCCTCGATGAGCTCCAGGGTCCGCGGGTCGGCAATGAAGCCGTGCTTGACGACCTCGGCCATGCCGGGGAGCAACTCGCCGGCCGGCAGGGTGCGCAGCGTGTCGGTGTCACAGAAGACGGCGACCGGTGGGTGGAAGGCGCCGACGAGGTTCTTGCCCTCGGCGATGTTGATCCCGGTCTTGCCGCCGACCGCGGCGTCGACCATGCCGGCCAGCGTCGTGGGCACCTGGATGACGGCGACGCCGCGCAGCCAGCTCGCTGCGACGAACCCGGCTAGGTCGGTCACCGCTCCCCCGCCGACGCCGACGACGACGTCGGTGCGGGTGAACCCGGCCCGCGCCAGCTCGCCCCAGAGGGCCGCAGCCGTCGCCGCGGTCTTGCCCCCCTCGGCGTCCGGGACCTCGGCGAGTTGCGCCAGGACGCCGGCATCGGTGAGCCGACCAGCGACCTGCTCGGCCAGCCGCCGCACCGAGGCCGTGTGGACGACCAGGGCCCGGACTGCCCCGGCGGGGAGCGCCTCGGCGACCCGTGCGGACACCCCCGGTCCGACGTGGACTTCATAGCCGCCCGGACAAGCCGGCCCAACGTGCACCAGCCCGGGCCGTGTGGTCACGTTGAGGGCGGCGAGCACCTCGTCGAGCACCTCCGCGGTCCGGCGTCGGTCGGTCGGCACGGTGATCGAGGCCACCGAGGCGTAGTCGGCCCGGCGGGCGGCATACCGCTGCGACAGATCGGCCGCGGCCAGGACGGGACGGTCCGGGTCGTCGCCGACCCGCCGAAGCGCCTCCGGGAGGGAGACGTCCAGGTGCACGACGGTGTGGACACGCAGCCGTTCCCTCGTGGCCTCGCTCGTGCAGGCACCGCCGCCGAGGGACACGACCGCCGGCGGTCCGGACAGCAGTCCCGCGATGACCTCGGCTTCACGCTCCCGGAAGGCCGGCTCGCCCTCGTCCCGGAAGATCTGGGCGATCGTCTGGCCGGAACGGGCCTCGATGACCGCGTCGGCGTCGTGAAACGGCAACCCGAGCCGGTCGGCGATCGCCCGGCCAAGGGTGCTCTTCCCGGCCCCCATGAAGCCGACGAGGACGATCATCGGTCCCGCCGTCGCGCGGACGTCACCACGTCCGCATCCCCTCGGGGATCGCTGCGAGGTATGCCGCGTGGTTGCGAGCGGTCTCGGCCACCGAGTCACCGCCGAACTTCTCCAGCACCGCCTCGGCGAGCACGAGGGCGACCATCGCTTCGGCGACCACCCCGGCGGCCGGGACGGCACAGACGTCGGAACGCTGGTGGATGGCGGTGGCCGGCTCGCCGGTGGCCACATCGACCGTCTGCAGGGCCCGCGGGACGGTGGAGATGGGCTTCATCGCCGCCCGCACCCGCAGCACCTGACCGGTGGACATGCCGCCCTCGGTGCCCCCGGCCCGACCGGTGTGCCGCTCGATGACCCCGTCGGCGCTGCGGCTCATCTCGTCGTGCGCGGCCGAGCCGCGCCGGCGGGCGGTCTCGAATCCGTCGCCGACCTCGACGCCCTTGATCGCCTGGATCCCCATGAGGGCACCGGCCAGACGGGCGTCCAGGCGCCGGTCCCAGTGCACGTGCGAGCCCAGCCCCGGCGGCACGCCGTAGGCGAGCACCTCGACCACCCCGCCGAGGGTGTCGCCGTCTCGCCGGGCCGCCTCGACCTCGGCGACCATGGCGGCCGAGCCGGCGGCGTCCAGGGTGCGGACCGGGTCAGCGTCGAGCCGGTCGACCTCCTCTGGCAACGGGAGCCCGGCCCCGTCGGCAACCGAGGCAGCCCCGATGGCCACGGTGTGCGAGACCAGCCGGATACCGACCGCCTGCTCGAGGAAGCGCGCCGCGACCTCGCCGAGGGCTACACGGGCCGCGGTCTCGCGGGCCGAGGCCCGCTCCAGGATCGGGCGCGCGTCGTCGAAGCCGTACTTCTGCATGCCCACGAGGTCGGCGTGGCCAGGCCGGGGCCGGGTCAACGGCCGGTTGCGGGCGATCTCCTTCTCGGCGTTGACGTCGTCGGCAGCCGCGTATGCCGCGGGGTCCACCGGCTCCGGACTCATCACCGTCTGCCACTTGGGCCATTCGGAGTTGCCGATCCGGATCGCGATCGGGGAGCCGAGGGTTCGCCCGTGTCGCACGCCGCCGAGGAAGTCGACCTCGTCACGTTCGAAGGCCATCCGGGCGCCGCGGCCGAACCCCAGCCGACGGCGGGCCAGGGCCCGGCCGAGGTCGTCGCGGGTCACCTCGACCCCCGCCGGCAGGCCTTCGACGATCGCGACGAGGGCGGGTCCGTGGGATTCCCCAGCGGTGAGCCATCGCAGCATGGGGGCATCTTCCCATGCACCCCGCAGGCCCGGCCGTGCTGAGCCGGATGGCAAGACGTCAGCGCAGCAGCACGGCCAGCAGGGCGCCCAGCAGCAGAAACGGCCCAAAGGCCAGGTGCGAGGTGAGGGTGAGCCGCCGGGTGGCCAGACCGACCAGGGACACCAGACCGCTGAGGACGAAGGCCAGCAGCAGCCCCCACCAGGGGGTGCGCAGGTCGAGCTGGCCGAGCACCAGCCCGAGGATGCCGCCCAGGGTCACGTCGCCGAGGCCGAACTGCCCCCGGGCCAGCAGGGCCAGCACGAAGAGCACGAGGTATGCCGCCGCGCCGCTGCCCACGGCCCGCAGCAGGGCCGCCCAGTCCCCCGCCCCCACCGCCGCAGCCAGGATGATCCCACCGGCCCCCCACGCGGTCGGCACGGTGAGGCCGTGCGGCAGCCGGTGCACGTCGAGGTCGATCCGGGCCAGGGCCACCCCGGCGAGACCGACCAGCAGCAGGGCAGGCAGCGCGTCCAGCGTGGCCGGGCCACCGAGCTTCCAGGCCAGCAGGCCCCAGACGAGAGGGACCCCCAAGGCGACCGTCCAGGACCGGGACGGGAGGGGGCGGTCGGTCTCGTCGTCGATCCGGTAGCCACAGTTCGCCAGTTCCTGGGCCAACCACCGGCCCAGTCCGGCACCGGCCAGGGCCAGGACGCCGACGAGCCACCAGGGGCCGGTCATCGCCGTCATTGCGGTGGTCCCGCTGTTCAGTCGTCCAGGGCGGCCGCAAGCGCCGCTCGCATCGCCTCGACGGGGGCCGGTCGGCCGGTCATCAGCCGAACCTGCTCTGCCGCCTGGTGCAGGAGCATGACGGTGCCGGGAACGGCGGCATACCCGAGCTCGCGCCCCACCCCGAGCAACGGGCTGGGACCGTCACCGTAGACGCAGTCCAGGATCACCGCGCCGTCCGGAGCGCTCGGCAGAGCGCCGAGCGCGCCGGCGTAGCCGGCTGCCGGGATGGTGCCGATGACGACGTCTGCGCCAAACGGCCAGTGGCCCATCGCGAGCTCACGGACGTCCAGCCCAAGCACCGCGGACAGAGCAGCGGTGCGCGGTCGCACCCCGTCCCGCACCATCAAGCCGACCGCGGCGGCGCCCAGCTCGGCCAGGGCGGCAACGGCAGACCGGGCCGTCGCGCCCGAGCCGACGACGACCGCCGAGCGGGGAGCTGCGGTGCCCCCCTCGCGGATCGCGGCGACGATCCCGTGGACGTCGGTGTTGTGTCCGGTCCACCCGTGCGGGTCGTGCAGCAGGGTGTTGATCGCTCCGACCCGAACGGCCAGTGCTGAGGCCTCTCGGACGATCCCGAAGGCGGCCTCCTTGAGCGGCATGGTGAGGGACAGCCCGCGCCATGATTCGTCGAGCCCGCGGACGTGGGCCGCCAACTCCGCATCCTCGACGCGGACCCGGTCGTAGCTCCAGGCGGTCAGCCCGAGGGCCTGGTATGCCGCCCGGTGAAGCACCGGGGAGAGGGAGTGCTCGACCGGTGAGCCGCGCACCCCGCACCGGACGGCCGGCCCACCGAGAGGGCTCATCGAGCGCATTTCCCCTTGTTCTCGGCCAGATTGCACCAGGCCTGGAACTCGGCGACGAACTGGTCATGTTCGGCCTGGGACTCAGTGAACTTCGTCTCACCAGTCTCGGGATTGACCGCGACGAAGAACAGCCACGGTCCGGCGGCTGGGGCCGCAGCCGCCTCGATGGCGGCCAGACCCGGGTTGGCGATCGGCGTGTCGGGCAGCCCGTCCTTGGTGTAAGTGTTCCAGCCGTTGACGGCGGCGCGTTCGGCATCGGTCGTCGTGACGGCACGCTTCTTGGCCGCGTAGCTGACCGTCGAATCCAGTTGCAGCCGCATCGGCTGAGCCAGCCGGTTGAGCACTACGCGGGCTACCTTCGCCCGGTCGTCGGGCCGCTTGGCCTCGGCCTCGACGATGCTCGCGATGATCATGAGCTTCTCGGCCTGATCCGGCTGGACCTTGAGGTCGGCCAGCACCTTGGCGGCCTTCCCGACCATGGCGCTCAGCTGGGCCACGGCAGTGTCCTTGTCGGAGAACTCGTAGGTGGCCGGGAAGAGGTATCCCTCGACGTTGCCGTTCGCCGAGGAGGGCAGCAGGGCCCGGACCTCCGGGCTCTTGGCTGCCGCCTCGTATTCGGCGACCGGTCGTTTGGTCGCCTTGGCCAGCAGGGCGTAGATCTCGCTGGCCCACAGGCCCTCGCGGATGGTCACCTTGGGGTTCTGCCGGTTCTTCGGGTCGACCAGCACGGTGAGGACGTCGGCCGCCCGCATCTCCTTCTTCAACGCGTAGTCACCGGGCTGGATGCCGGCGCACCGGGTGTCCGCGTTGCACGCATCGACGAAGGCACGGGCGGTGAGGACGATGCCGGCGCCCTGCAGGCTGTTCCCGATGGCTCGCCCGGTGTCGCCGTCCTTGACGGTGAAGGTGACCGGCGTGCTGCCCGGCCCGGGAAAGTCCGCCACATCGCCAGAGCGGTCGAACAGCGGCTTGAGCGCGACGACACCGAGGTAGCCTGCACCGGCGATGAGACCAAGGGCGAGCAGGAGCACGAGGACCCGGCGCGGGCCGCGGCCGGCCCGCGCGGTCTGCCGACGCGACCGCCGACTGTCCGGGACGACGCCGTAGGACGCATCGGAGTAGGACGGGTCCGAATGGTAGGGGTCGGTGTAGTGCAGCTCGCCGTAGTGGTGCTCCTGCGAGCCGGACACGTCGTGGCCATAGCCGTAGCCCTGGTCGTGCCCGTAGCCGTCCGGGTAGCCGGGGTGCGAGTGCTCGTGACCGTAGCCCTGACCGTAGCCGTCCGGGGCGACCTCACCGCCGCCCTCGACGCCGTGCGCCCAGTGGGGCGCGTGGCCGCCGGCGTCCTGGTGACCCGGGTGGTCCCCGTGGGTCGGCCCCAACGGGCGCTCGGTCATGCTCGTCCCTTCGTCCGGGGCTTGCGCCCGCTGCTGCCCACCAGTTCCCCCGGTTCGGTCCCGGTGGTTCGTTCCGCGTCCAGCGCTGCCTGAAGGATGAGGACCGCGGCCACCTGGTCCACGACGGCCCGCTGGGTGCGTCCCGGGCGGCCGCTCTCGCGCAACTGCCGATGGGAGGCGACCGAGGTGAGCCGCTCGTCGACCAACCGTACGCGGACCGGGGCGACCCGCGTGGCAAGCGCGGCGGCATACTCGTGGGCGAGTCGCGCGGCTTCCCCCGGCGCGCCGGACAGGTGCAACGGCAGGCCGACGTAGACGCACACTGCGTCTCGTTCCCGAGCCGCCTCGACGATGGCGTCCAGATCGGCGGTGTCGGTTCCGACGGACCGGGCCAGAGTGCGCACCGGAGTGGCGAGAATGCCGTCCGGGTCGCTCTCGGCCAAGCCCACCCGCACGCTGCCGACGTCGACGCCCAACCGGCGTCCGCGAGGCGGCATCCGGGCCGACCTAGCCCTGGGCCCGGAGCGAGTCCTCGAGCGCCCCCAGCGCGGCGCCCATCCTCGATGCGTCGGTGCCGCCGCCCTGAGCCAGGTCGTCCTTGCCACCGCCGCCGCCACCGAGGACCTGGGCGGCCAGGCGGACCAGGGCGCCCGCCTTGACCCCGCCGGCCCGAGCGGACGCATTGGTCGAGACGATGACGACCGGCTTGCCGTTCAGCGCACCCGTCATCGCCACGACGCTCGGGTGCGCGTCGCCGAGCCGGGACCGGACGTCCAGGACCAGGGTGCGCAGATCGTCGGGAGCGATGCCCTCGCCGGCGTCGTGGGTGACGAGGACGACCGGACCGACGTGCCGGGCCGATGAGACCAGCGCGGGTGCCGCCGCCAGGGCCTGGGCCTGACGTGCTGCCGCAATCTCGCGTTCGGCGTCGCGTAGCTTGGTGAGGATCCCGTTGATCCGTTCGGGCAGTTCCTCGGGGCGGACCTTGAGGGCCTCGGTGAGCTGGCCGACGATGGCGTGCTCCCGGGCGAGGAAGGAATAGGCGTCCGCGCCGACGAGTGCTTCGACGCGGCGCACCCCGGACCCGATCGAGGCCTCACCCAGGAGTTTGACGACCCCGAGCTGGCTCGTCCGTGGGGTGTGAGTGCCGCCGCACAGTTCCCGGGCCCAATCACCGACCGAGACGACCCGCACGGCGCTGCCGTACTTCTCGCCGAAGAGGGCCATCGCGCCCATCTCGCGGGCCTGGTCCTGGGTCATCACCTCGGCCGACACCGGCAGATCGTCGAGCAGGACCGCGTTGACCCTGGCCTCGATGTCCTGCAACTGGCTGAGCGGGATGGCGTGCTGGGCGTTGAAGTCGAACCGGAAACGGCCCGGCCCGTTCTCGGAACCGGCCTGGGTGGCGGTGTCGCCAAGGGCCTCCCGGATCGCCTTGTGGACCATGTGGGTGGCGGTGTGGGCCCGTGAGATCGACCGGCGCCGCTCCACGTCCACCTGGGCGTGGGCCGGTTCGCCGAGGACGACCTCGCCGGCCACGACGGTGGCCCGGTGCACGGACAGTCCGGTGATCGGGCTCTGCACGTCGGCCACTTGGACAACGGCCCCGCCGGCCAGTTCGATTCGTCCGCCGTCGGCGAGCTGGCCACCGCCCTCGGCGTAGAACGGGGTGCGGTCAAGAACGAGCTCGATCTCCTGGCCGGCTGCGGCGCGCTTGACCGTGCGGCCACCCACGACGATCCCGGCCACCCTCGCCTCGGAGGCGACCTCGTCATAGCCGGTGAACTCCACGGACCGGCCGAGCCGGTCGGCGACCTCGCGATAGACCGAGGTCTCGCCGTGAGCGCTCTTCTTGGCCTTCGCGTCGGCCTTGGCCCGGTCCCGCTGCTCCTTCATGAGCCGCCGGAAACCGGCCTCGTCGACCTGGACGCCCTGCTCGGCGGCCATCTCCAGGGTGAGGTCGATCGGGAAGCCGTAGGTGTCGTGCAGGGCGAAGGCCTCGGCGCCCGAAAGGGTGGGGGTCGCCGCGCCGGCCTTCTTGAGCCGGGAGACCGCGCCGTCGAGGATCGTCGTCCCCGAGGTGAGGGTGCGGCGGAATGCCTCCTCCTCGGCATACGCGATCTGGGAGATGCGGGCGAAGTCGGTCCGCAGCTCGGGGTAGGACTTGCTCATCCGTTCCATGCTCACCGGGAGCAGGTGCGGCAAGGCCGGGTCCTCGAAGCCCAGCAGGCGCATCGAGCGGACGGCGCGGCGCAGCATCCGGCGCAGCACGTAGCCGCGACCCTCGTTGCCCGGGGTGACCCCGTCGCCGATGAGCATGAGGCTGGAGCGAACGTGGTCGGCGACGACCCGCAGCCGGACGTCGTCGGGGTGGCTGGTGCTCGCGTCACGGCCGGAGTGCGCGCCGTAGACCTTGCCGGTCAGCTCGGCCGCGCGGTCGAGAACCGGGTAGACCTCATCGATCTCGTAGAGGTTGTCCACACCCTGCAGGACCGCGGCCATCCGCTCCAGGCCCATGCCGGTGTCGACGTTCTTGGCCGGCAGGTCACCGAGGATCGGGTAGCCCTCCTTGGCAGCGCCCTCACCACGGATGTTCTGCATGAAGACGAGGTTCCAGACCTCGAGATAGCGGTCCTCATCGACCGCCGGGCCGCCCTCGCGGCCGTAGTCCGGGCCCCGGTCGTAGTAGATCTCGCTGCACGGACCGCACGGTCCCGGGACACCCATCGACCAGAAGTTGTCGGCCATGCCGCGCTTGACAATTCGCGAGCGCGGTATGCCGGTGTGCTTGACCCAGAGGTCGGCCGCCTCGTCGTCGTCGAGATAGACCGTCGCCCAGAGCCGGTCCCCGTCCAGGCCGTAGCCGCCCTGCTTCTGCGAGGTGGTGAGCAACTCCCAGGCGGCCTTGATCGCGCCCTTCTTGAAGTAGTCCCCGAACGAGAAGTTCCCGTTCATCTGGAAGAACGTGCCGTGCCGCGAGGTCTTGCCGACCTCCTCGATGTCCTGGGTGCGCACGCACTTCTGCACGCTCGTCGCGCGGTCCCACGGCGGGCTCTGCTGGCCGAGGAAGTACGGCTTGAAGGGCACCATGCCCGCGTTGACGAACAGCAGGTTCGGGTCGTCGTGGATGAGGGGGGCCGAGGGCACGATCGTGTGGCCGTTCTTCTCGAAGAAGTTCAGCCAGCGGCGGCGGATCTCTGCGGTTT
>CAZNLX010000031.1:0-13501 GCA_964573925.1 uncultured Intrasporangiaceae bacterium | reverse complement strand
GCGACGCTGCTCATGCTCGCGTTGCCGGGGGCGGCATACCTCTATCAGGGCGAGGAACTCGGTCTGCCGGAGCACACGACCCTCCCTGACGAGCTGCGCGAAGACCCGGTGTGGCTGCGCAGTGGTCACACCCAGGCCGGCCGGGATGGCTGCCGGGTGCCGCTGCCCTGGGTGGCCGGCGCCCCCGGCTTCGGCTTCTCCCCCACCGGGGCCACGTGGCTGCCCCAGCCGCCCGAATTCGCCGAGTATGCCGTCGACGTCCAGTCCGGGGTCGAGGGGTCGACACTCGAGCTCTACCGCGCGGCGTTGCGGCTGCGTCGCGACCACCGACTCGGCCGGGGCCGGATTCGCTGGCTCGACTCCACCTGCTCGGCTTGGGCGCCCGAGCGGGGCGTGCTGGCCTTCGACAACGGTCCGATCCGAGTCGTGGTCAACGTCGGTTCCGGGCCGGTGCCGCTGGGGCCGAGCGGCCCGATCGTCTGCCGCTCTGGCCCATTGGCCGCTGACGGCTCGCTGCCCCAGGACACGGCCGTCTGGCTCCTGCGCCGCTGACCCCAACCCTGTGGATAACTTCGGCAGGATGGTCATGCGGGCGCCTAGCCTCTGAACATGCTGCTTCGAGTCGACCCCGACGAGGTGATCCACGCCGGTCGCCGGCTGGCCGATGACGGACCCCGGCTACGGGCCGTGGCTGCCCTGGTGCGAGGGTGCGCAGCGACCGCCGAGGCGGCCGGAACCCCCGCCCTGGCCTGTGCCCTGTGGGCCCTGGGCGAGCGCGGCCAGGCGGCCGTCGAGGTTCTCGCCGAGGGCACCGAGACGCTGGCTGCAGGGCTGGGCCAGGCCGGGCGGCGCTATGCGGAGGTCGAGGATCGGCTCGCAGTGCTGGGTCGCAGGATTCCCGGATGAGTGCCCGGACGAGCGCCCGGGATGCGGCGCTGCCCTCCCCCCAGGCGGACCTGCCAGCCCTCGACCGGATCGTCCAACACCTGGGCCTGGCCACCGCCCGGATCGAGGCCACGACTCTCGTCCGGGAGGCCGGCCGAGGCTGGTCGTTGGCCAGGGCATGGAGCGGGCCCGCCTTTGAGGCCGCCCGAGCCGAGGCTGGGGTGCTCGCCGGACACGGCCGAGCCTTCGCCGAAGGGCTCACCCCGGTCGTCTCCGCCCTGCAGGGGTATGCCGCCGCCGTCGCCGAGGCCCGCCATCGGGTCTCCGCGTTGCAGGACGAGTGGGACCGCGGGTTGGTCCGGCACGACCGCGATCGGCAAGCAGCGGACGCCTTCATCGACGATCCGGCCCTCGCCGCGACCGGAGCGGGTGCGGTCCGCCGGGCGGCTGCGCACCAGCAGGCCGACCGGGAATGGGCCGCGTTGCAGGAGCAGTTGCGTGGCCGGCATACGGTGGCGGTCCGGCCGGTGACCGCGGCAGCGGACCGGGCCTGCGCGACGGTGCGGGCCTTCCTCGCCGACCTTCCCGGGGATTCCGCGGAGTCGATCCGGGCTCGGCTGCTCGGTGACTTGCCGATCACCGAGGGCGCCCTCGCGACGCGCGAGGCCCACGCCGTCGTGGCGGCGTTGCTCGCGGCCGCCGGGCGACCGGTGGACCGGTGGGGAGCGGCCGAGGCACGGTTGATCGGCTCGCTCGGGGAACGAGCCCGGGACCCGCGCGTGGCCGCGGCGCTGCTCGAAGCCGTCCCGCCCGAGGCGCTGAGCCGGCTGGTCGAGCGCCTGCTCGCACACGTCTACTCGCTGCAGACCCAACGAGAGGAATGGACCGCCATCGTCGACCCGGCGCTGGCCGTCCTGGGCACGGCCTTCGCGACGGCGGCCTCCGGGGGCGACACGGACCGTCTCGACGCCGGCTCGGCGGCCCGACTGCGGGCCTGGCGGTCCGGATGGCTGGCCGAGTTGGCCCGGACCGGAGCTCTGGCGAGCGGCGATCGGCTGCACGACCCACCGTTCAGCGGCTTCACCGCCCAGGCGGTGCTGCTCGGGCGAGCCGCCATCGTCGCCCCTGGCCTCACCCCCGATTCCGCGTATGCCGCCCTCGTCGGCACCGCGCTCGTGGAGGCCGACCGGGTGGCGCCGGCCGTGCCACCCCCCGGGCGCGGCCGGTGGACCGTGCACAGCCCAGCCGATGGCGTCGATCCCGTCGAGGTCCTGCTGCGCGCCCTCCGGGCGGACCCCGAGACGGCTTCCGCGCTGTTGCTCGGGCGACTGGGCGACGGTCGCTCGGTCGTGAGCTACCTCGCCGGGGACCGTCTGCTGCGCCGGCCCGGCGACCCGCCCATGGGTGCCACCGCCGCGCTCGCCACTGTGCTGGCACTCACCGCCACCGGCTCGGATGCCAGGTCGGTGACGATCGCCGGAGCCGCCCTCGATGGATTCGGGAGGGCCGCCGAGGTGGCGGCCGCAGCCGACGGGCCGGCGTACGCCCTGGCCCTCGAACCCCAGTTCCAGGGCCTGCGCCAGGTCATGGCCGACCTGCTCGCTCGGCACCCCGACGCGGTCTGGGCCACCGTGACCGACCCGATCGACGCCCCCGACTGGCCCGCATCAGACGCGGCGGCACACCCGTGGGCGGTCCTCGGCGCGGACGGGCAGTGGACCGTTCGGCTGCTCAACCGAGCCCGGCTGGCAGCGATCGTCGGCCAACTCGGCAGGGACGGGGTCATCCCCGGGCGCCCGGGTGAGGCAGCGAGCACACCCGCGGTGGCCACCTTGCTCAACGCGGTCGTCGCCGAGGAGGCCGACGGGCTGGCCACAGCGCTCCGTTCGGGTGATCCCGACGAACGTCAGGCCGGGCTCGTCCGGTTGGGGCAGGTGGCCGGGTTCCTGGCCGAAGCCGCCCGCCAGGGCTTGTTGTCGATCCAGATCGAGGCGGATGCCTCAGCCGGGGCGCGTCGGGCGCGGGTCGACCGCCTTGCCGACGCCATCTCGCTGCCGGCACCGGTGCGCAAGTCACTGCCGACCCTCGTGGCCGGGGTTGTCGTCACTCTGTTGCGCAAGGCGGTGACCTGGGTCGGCTACGGGGACACGACGGTGGACAACGCGGCCCGGGCGGCACGAGATGCGGACACGGCTCGGGGCCGGCTGGAGACCGAGGTGCGCCGAGTGGGCTGGGACTTGGTCAGTGCGGCCGGATGGTGGGACCGGGTCGACGACCCGACCGCGTGGATCCGCGCCCGGCCGGGAGTGTCGTTCTGTGGTCCGGACGGACGTCCGCTGCCCGTCGCCGAGCTGTCCGCGGCGCAGCGCGAGCGGTTGCTGGCCTGGTCGGCCGGTGTGCCGGCATACACCACCGTCCCGGCCGAGCTGATGGCCAACCTCGAGGAGGGGGCACGCGCGGCTAGGACAGCAGGCGGCGCACGGTAAGCACTTCGCTGGCGTCGAACCACAACAGGTCGGCGTCGTCGGTGCCTCCGGGCTCCTCGTCGACGTGAAAGGCCGCAACGGCCCGCAGCGGCACCGGCTCGCCGAGAACCACCTCGGCTGCCGAGTGTCCCTGGGGCAGCACCGGTTCGGTGACCGTCTCCGCAGCGACGTCGGCGGCCGCGATGAGCCGACGAGCCGGTGGTTCGTCCGGCCGGGTCAGTTCGGCGGCGGCCGCCGCCTGCAGGAAGGCGGCGTACTCCAGCTCCTCCACGTCGGCGCCTGGCGTCGTGGCAGTCAACTGGACCGTCACCGCGAACGCCGTGCCGACCGTGATCGACCCGACGTCGAGCAGGGTGCTCAGGTCCGCCCCGGTCAGCGGCAGGTAGATGCGGACGCGGCTCACCCGTGCCCCCTCACGCCGGCCCCCGGCGGGTATGCCGCCGTGTCCGGCTCGGCGAGCCCGGCTGCCTCGTCATGGTCGATGGCGGTGTAGGCCGTGACCGAGTCGTGGTCTACCGGCTCGGCCGGCGTGTGGCCGTGGTCGATCTCCAGGGCATGTGGATCGGCCAACGAGACCCGCGAGGTGTGCAGCGAGGTCTGCAGGACGGCGATCCGGCGTTGGGCCGCCATGACGTTGTGTCCCATGACCTCGAGATCTGCGCTGCTGGGTCCGAGCAGGGTGACCTGGGCGCCGCCGCGGTGCACGAGGGTGAGTTCGCGCAGAGCCCGGCGGGTGACCCTGGTCCGCCACCGCCGTTCCAGTCTGGTCATCACCCGGGTCGGGGTGTCCGGGTCGAAGGTGACCGCGGGGGCCAGGACGTAGACCTCGTCAAGGTCCAGGCCCGCCATGAGGTCGATGTTCGTCGACGACCAAGCCCCGCCGTCGACGTAGCGCCGTCCGGCGATGGTCACCGGCTCGTACCAGGCCGGGATCGCGCAGGAGGCCATGACGGCATCGGCCAGGTCGACGTCGGGGGCTCCCGGACGGCCGAAGGCGACCCGTTCCGCGCCGTCGTAGTCGACCGCCACGACGGTCAGCCCGGGCCGCCGGACCCAGCCGGTCGGTGTGACGTGCCGAACCAGGGCGCCCACCCGATCCAGTCGACCGGTGCCCAACGGGAGGAAAGACGAGATGACCGTCGTGGGCGGCAGCCGCCGCAACCCACTCACCCCGCGCCGGATGACGGCCGGGGCACCCAGTGCGGCACGCGGCTTCGTCGGCCGGGAACCGCCGGCCGCGTTGTCGTGGTCGTAGTGGAAGCCCAGCAGCGGGCCGTCGGTGATCTCACCGCCCAGTTGGTGCTCCCGCAATTGGGCAACCCCGGCCCCGCTGGCCAGCAGCGCGGCCAGCACCGACCCGGCCGAGGTCCCGACGTAGTGATCGAAGTCCCTGGCGTCGATGCCGAGTCGATCCTCGAGCGCAGTGAGGGCACCGACCGTCCAGGCCGCCCCGAGCACGCCCCCGCCGCCGAGGACCAGACCGCGCCGGGTCATGCGTCGGTGTCGGTGCCGTTGGCGAGTTCGGCCAGTGCGTCGGCGATCCCCTGGCCGAGCACCTCGATGTCCGGCATGGCGTCCCGGTCGGCGTTGAGCCCGTAGTAGACCCCACCGTCGTAGGACGTCAAGCCGATCGCCAGGGCCTGGCCCTTGGCCAACGGGATGACCGGATAGGTCGACAACAGACGGGCGTCACCGGCATACAGGGAGAACTGCGGGCCGGGCACGTTGGTGACGATGAGATTGAACAGTCGCTTGGACATGTCGCTGCCCAGCCGGGCACCCATGGCGTGCAGGGTCGGCGGAGCGAAGCCGGCGAGACCGACGAGCCGGTCGGCGCCGACGGCCCGGCCACCGGCGATCTGCTGACGCATGAGAAAGGCGATCTGATGCAGTCGCATGGCGGCCGCAGGCTCGCCGACTGGCAGGTCGATGAGGCAGGCGGCCAACTGGTGCAGGCCCTGGCCGGTGTCGTCCTCGACACTCACCGGCACGAGGGCACGCACGACGGTGGCCGAATGCACGGCCGAACCCCGGGTGAGCAGCCAGGTGCGCAGGGCACCGGCGATGCAGGCCAGGACGATGTCGTTGACCGAGACGTCGTCGGCGTGCGGGCCTCGGGCCAGCCGACGACGAACCTGTCGATAGGTGTCCAGGTCGGTCCCGACCATGACGAAGCGCCGAGCTTGGCCGACGTGGGCGTTGAGGGGTGAGGTCGGTGCCGGGCGGGCGGCGCCCTTGGCGACCGTCGACATCAGCGACCCGACCCCGGAGAGCACTCGGCCGCCGAAGTCGACGAACTCCTGCGACCCACCGCGGACCGAGCGCAGCAGCGCCCGCGGCCCCTTGACCGAGTCGACGAGGGCCGAACCGAGCAGACTGAGGTCGCTCGGGGTGTTGCGGGCCCGCCAGAGGTCGGGGACGGGCTTCTCCCACCCAGGAGTGTCGCTGACGAGGACTTGGCCGATGTCCAACGGCTGGGCCCCGTCGACGAGGGCGTGATGGGTCTTGGTGACGATGGCGAAGCGACCGTGCTCGAGCCCCTCGACGATGTAGGCCTCCCAGAGCGGTCGAGTGCGATCCAGGGGGCGCGGCTGCACCCGGGCGACGAACTCCTCGAGCTGGGCGTCACTGCCCGGCTTGGGCAGCGCGGCGCGACGCACGTGGTAGCTGAGGTCAAAGGTGTCGTCGTCGACCCACACCGGGTTCGCGAGGTTGCCTGGCACCCAGCGCACCTTCTGGCGGTATCGGGGCAGGTGGGCGATCCGTTGGCCGAAGAGCGTCATCAACCGGTCGTGGTCGATCCGCCCCTCCGGCGGGTCGAAGACGAGGACCTCGCCGACGTGCATGACGGTGGAGCGGTCCTCCATGTAGAGGAACGAGGTGTCCAGGGACGTCAACCGGTCGGTCACCCGATCATCCTGTCAGATGACCGGGGAGGGGATGTCCGACGCACACCCCGCGCCGGTTGCCGAGTGCGCCGGAGGAAGCTCGACCCTCAGCCGCGGCCTGGCCACCACCTGCGACGGGTAGGCCGCCCTCCCCCGGACCGCGGACCGGCCGGCGCACCGGCCCGGCCTTGGGTCCGCCCGGCGCGAGTGGCCGCACCTACGGCCGCGACCCCGGAGTCCGAGTCCGGCACGGCAGCCTCGAGGGCGACACGCCGGGCCAGCTCGGCCAGGGCCCGGCGAGCGGCGGAGGTCGGGACGATCTCGGCGAGCGCGCGCCCAGCGAGCATCCCGGCATCGAAGGCGACCGGGTCGTCGGGAATCGTCACGACCTCCGTGATCCCGGCGAATCGGGCAAGCGCGTCCGCGACCCGCCGCTCCGGCGGCGAGCCCACCGGTCCCGATCTCAGGCGGTTGACAACGACCAAGGGTGTCGGCGCCCGGACCGTGCCCAGTTCCTCCAGCCCGCGGATGAGCCGTTGCAGGGCGAGCGGGTCACAACCGCCCACCGCGATCGCCGCGTCGGCCGACTGCAGGGCGGTCAGGGTGGCCTCGTTCCGCCGGGGGGCCTGGGTGTCGTAGCTGAGTTCCTCGTCGTCCTCGAGGCAGAAGCCGACATCGACGACGACGATGTCGGCGAGCCCGCGGCATACCTGGAGAACTCGCTCGAGGGCAGCGCCCCGAATCTCGGTCCAGCGCTGGGCCCGGGCAATCCCGGTGAGCACCCGCAGCCGCGGTCGCACCTCGAGCGACTGCCGGGACATGGTGGACACATCCAGGAGGCCCTGGTCGGCCAGCCGGGCGGCCGCCGCGATCCCGGGGGCCTCATCGAGCAGGGCCAAGGTCTGGGCGACGCTCCCGCCATAGGTGTCCGCATCGACCAACAGCACCTGTCGACCGAGCACGGCCAACTCCGCGGCGAGGTTCACCGCGACGGAGGTCCGTCCAGGCGCACCTGTCGGGCCCCAGACGACGAGCAACCGCCCAGGGGTATGCCGCTGCGGGAGATCCGCGGCCGGGGTCGGGGGTGGTGTCCCCACGAGGATCCCCTCGGCCGCACCGAGATCCGGCCCGTCCTGCGGCGCCCGGTCGGCTCCTCCTGCCGACGCGTCCGAGGTCGCCGACCCTTCGCCAAGCAGACCCGGCGCCGGGGAGCCCGTCGCTGCGCTGGCACCGGCAGCGGCCAGCAGGGCGTCGATCAGTTCGTCCGGCGGGGCGGTCGCCGACACGACGGCGTGCACTCCGAGTTGCCAGAGGCGCAGTTCGTCGCTCTCGTCGTCCGGCTCGGCGAGCCCCACCACCTCGACTCCGCTTTCGCGCAGGGATGCCACTGCGGAGAGGGTGAGCCCACGCAGCTGTCCCGACACGAGGGCCACCCGGCCGAGCCCGGCCCCGGCCGCGGAGAGCAAGTCGGCCAGATCGGCGCACCGGCGGGCAACCGTGAGCCGGCGGGATCCTTCGACGGCCGCGACGACGGGGCCGTCCCAGCGGGAGACGACTGCGGCCAGGACCGTCGGCAGGGGACGGCTCACGGGGTTCGGCCGTGCATCGACCCCGGCACCGGAACGAGCGTGAGCCGTGAGCGGGCGTCCTGAGCGGCGATGAGCTTCTGCACCTCGGCCGCCGGCACCGAGACCGTGATGGCGGAGGTGCTCGCAGCGGTTCCGAAACCGCCCTGGTCGGTGGGGATCCAGGCCACCGTCACCGACCGCAGGGCCAGCGCCGCGGCCAGGTAGCGCTCCTGGGTCGACTCGAGGTCCCGAGGGCTGACCCAGACGTCGACCACCGAGCCGGCGACCAGGCCCGCGACCGAGTCGGCGTCGACCCGGACGGTGACCGGTTGGACGTCCAGGTCGGCACGGGAGCCCACCGCAGAGAGGGGAACCAACTCGCCGGACCGGATCTCCCGCAGGGCGAATGAGCCGGTCGGCAGGGGGTTCGCGGCGGACAGATAGCCGGCCATGCCGTCGTCCAGGAGCACCTGCACCGCGACGAGGGTGGCGGCGTCGAGGCGATCGCCAGGCTTGAGGTGAGCCGAGGCGGCATACCGGGGCACCCGATCGTCCGCAGCGGCGACCGCCTTGGCACCCAGGGCGGTAGCCAGCAGAACGAGCAGGATTCCCCCCAGGAGCCGACCGTCCCGCCAGGTCGGCCGCTGCAGCCGGGTCGCACGACTGCTTCCTCCTGGCCCGATATGCGTCTCTTGAACCATCACATTCCTATTGTGGTGATTTGCCGATCGCGCGGCCAGCCCGCTGGACAGGCTGTGGACAACTGCAGAAACCTGTGGATACCGACCCGGCGTCTCGACACCATGCGCCCTAGACTGACCGCATGCCGCCACGCTTTCTCCAGCTGGCCGATGTCGCGGAGATTCTCAACATTTCGTCAGCTCAGGCCTACGCTCTGGTCCGGTCCGGCGACCTGCCGGCCATCAAGATCGGCGGGCGCGGTCAGTGGCGGGTGGAGAGCGAGCAGCTGGAGAGCTACATCCAGCGGATGTATGCCGCCACCCGGGAGTTCGTCATCGCCCACCCGCTCGGCGGGCCGGGCGAGGAGGTCGTTGACGAGGAGACGTCCGCCTGACCGTCGTCACCGCTGACTGCGCAACACCACAGCGAGGGCCGCGAACGGCACGGTCCGCACGGACTGGACGTGTTCGGGCCGGCGGGGCACGTCGGCCGCGTGCTCGGCCAGGTCCAACGCATCGGCGCCGACCACGTCGATCGTCCCGGCGCGCCGACGTCCGGTGACGTCGACGACGGTCACGACGCTCCGGTCCCGGCTGATGGCGCGCAAGGCGGCACCCAGTCCGAATCCCTTGGTCACCGCGCTGAGCGTCGCCGCCCGCCCGGACAGGCCCACCATCGAGAGCACCGCAGCCAGCGGCACGAGTGCCGACTGACCGGCCGACCGAGCGAGCAGCACCCAGTCCGGACCGACGTCGGACACGGCACCGCGCAGCACGTCCACCCCGGCGACCTCGAAGGTGACCGGGCCACCACCGCGCATCCCGGCCAGCCGCTCCGGGATGGCCAACCCGGCTCGGTCCCGGCGAATCCGGTCGGCAACTTCGGCGGTCAACTCGCGGGCGGCGTCTGCCGCCAGTTGGGCCTCGAGATCCTCGAAGAGCCGCTCCCACCGCACCCCTCGATCCTGGCACGGCCGACCGCGGCACGCCACTGCCCGCACATCGATCGGTTGACATCGGCATCAAATGGATTCAAACTTAGCCAAACAACATCATTCGTCAGATCTTCGGGGGTTGACATGACTGGCTCGGCATCGGCGCCGCGACTGTGGCGGGCAGTCTCGGCCACCGTCATCGCGGCGGGCGCGGCCGCTGCGGCACTCTGGTTCTTCTGGTGGGTCGCCACCAGTAGCTGGGCCCGGACCACACCTCCGCTGTCGGCCGACCCGGATGCCGTCCTCGCTGTGGTCGGCCTCTTGGGGATGCTCGTCACCGCATGGCTGAGTGTGGCCGTCGTCGCGGCGCTGGTGGCCCAGCTTCCTGGTGCCGCCGGCCGAGCCGCCGGCCAGCTGGCCCATCGATGCGCTCCTCGCGTGGTCCGGCGGGTGGCCGCGATCGTCGTCGGGACTGCCTTGGCCACCGCGATCACCCCGGCCGCCGGCTGGGCCGCGACCGGAGCTGCGGCGGCCGCTCCGGTTCGCCAGGTCCTGGCCCTGCAGTCCGATCCGCTTCCCGATCCGGGTTTCCGGCCGTCGGACGAGGCCTTCCCCGCCGAGCCGGTCACCGCAACGCCGTCCGCGGGGCCCGCGACGACACAGCTGGCACCGGACGGTCCGGACCGCACGAGTCCCACGGCAACCCCCGGGACGTCCCCCGCCGGCCCGAACGATCCGTTCCCGGCGGCCATCCGCGACTCCTCCGAAGCCGATTCCCCCGAGTTGCCCGGCCCGGGCTTCACCCCCGCCGCCCCACCTGCAGCCACTCCGGCGACCACCGGTATCGATCCACTGCAGACGGCGCCGCGAGTCCTGGCCGGGGACTCCACCCTCGACGAACACGTGGTGCGCCGCGGCGACACCTTGTGGGACATCGCCGCCGCGCACCTCGGAGCCGGGGCGGCTCCCTCCGCCATCGCCGAGGAGTGGCCACGCTGGTATGCCGCCAATCGTCAGGTCATCGGCCCGGACCCCGCCCATATCGTCCCCGGTCAGCGCCTCGTCCCGCCGCCGGACTCGGGGTCGCCGGACGCCGGGTCGCCGGGCGCACCGCGGGCCCATCTGGCGGTGGCCCCGTGAACCGGGCCGCCGCATCGGGGACTCTGCTGGTGCTCCCCGTGCCGGACAGCCGTCCTCCCGTCCGGCCCGCCGACGAGATCTTCGCGGCCTCCGGGGCAGCAGTCCTGCAGGAGGGCCTCGCCCTCGACTTCGACGCGGACGACGAGGTCTTCGCGCATCAGTCGACCCGACGCTTGCAGCTGCCCGATCCGGTCCCGGTCGTCGGCGCGCTCGCGCAGGCCTTCGTCGAGGTGATGTCCGGCCTTCGGCCGCCGGCGCAGGTGAGCCGTTGGGCGGCCCCTGAGGTGTATGCCGTGCTCAGCCGCCGGTCGGTCGTGGCCACTCGGCGCGGGCCGACTCCCCGACGTCCGGCAGTGGTCCGACGGGTCGTCGTTCAGGAACCGGCCGACGGAGTCGCCGAGGCATGCGCCGTCGTCGTGCACCACGACCGGGTCCGGGCCGTCGCCCTGCGGCTGACCGGCCTGGATGGCCGATGGATCGTCACCCGGCTGTCGATCGGCTGACGCCGTCGAGTTCCCGGGCCGTCAGAGGTTACCGGCCGCGCCGCCGGGCCTTCTTGCTCGAGCGCCGGGGCGTGCTACGCCGGTAACCGCCCGAGGACGGTGCCGCTCCCCCGGTCGAGTCGACGTCCCGGTGCTCCACTGCTCCGCCCTCACCGGGCGCGGAGTAGTGCAGCCGGGCCGGCGCCTGGCCGCGTTCCAGGCCCTTGACGGTCAGTCCGGGGGTTGACCGGGAGAAGGCGGTCCCGGCGAGTGGGTCGGCGGGGGCGGGCGGCATACCCTCCTCGTCGTCCTCGTCCTCCCAGTCCACGTCCTCGTCGCCGGCGTCCGCGGGCGACTCGGCATCGGCAGAGGCGGGCAGGTTCTTGACCAGGTCGGCCACTCGCACCGGACGCGGTGCCGGGGCCGGCGCGGGAGCCTGCTCGACCTGGACCGGGGCGTTGAAGAGGAAGCCGACCGACTCCTCCTTGATCCCGTCCATCATCGCCTCGAAGAGCTGGTAGCCCTCGCGCTGGTACTCCACGAGCGGGTCGCGCTGGGCCATCGCCCGCAGCCCGATGCCCTCCTGGAGGTAGTCCATCTCGTAGAGGTGCTCCCGCCACTTGCGGTCCAGCACCGACATGACGACCCGCCGCTCGATCTCGCGCATGTTCTCCGCACCGAGCAGCGCCTCGCGCTGGTCGTAGGCGTGGTGCGCGTCGCTGGTCAGTTCCTCCAGGAGGATCTCGCGGGTGATCCCGTTGCGGCCACCAGCCCGCTCGGCCACGTCGTCGATGGAGATCGAGACGGGGAAGAGGGTGCGCAGCGCGGTCCACAACTGGTCGAGGTCCCACGCCTCCGCATAGCCCTCTGCCGTCGCCGAGGTCACGTATGCCGCGACGACGTCGTTGACGAAGTGGCGGATCTGCTCCTGCATGTCCGCGCCCTCAAGCACCTGCCGACGCTCGGCGTAGATCACCTGGCGCTGCCGGTTGAGCACATCGTCGTACTTGAGGACGTTCTTGCGGATCTCGTAGTTCTGCGCCTCGACCTGGCTCTGTGCGCCGGCGATCGACCGGCTGACGATCTTGGACTCGATCGGAACGCTGTCCTCGATCCGGGCGGTCTGCATGACCCGGTCGACCATCCCCGCGTTGAAGCGCAGCATGAGCTCGTCCTGCAGGGACAGATAGAACCGGGACTCCCCGGGGTCACCCTGACGGCCGGAACGGCCACGGAGCTGGTTGTCGATCCGCCGGGACTCGTGCCGCTCGGTGCCCAGCACGTAGAGCCCGCCGAGCTCCTTGACCTCGTCGTGCTCCTTCGCCACGGCCGCCTCGGCGGCGGTGAGCGCGTCGTCCCAGGCGTCTTCGTATTCCTGCGGAGTCTCCTCCGGGTCCATCCCGCGCCGCTTGAGCTCCTGGACGGCCCGGAACTCCGAGTTGCCACCGAGCATGATGTCGGTGCCACGACCGGCCATGTTCGTCGCGACGGTCACCGCGCCCAGCCGACCGGCCTCGGCGACGATGGCCGCCTCGCGCGCGTGCTGCTTGGCGTTGAGCACTTCGTGACGGACCCCGCGTCGGCGCAACAAGCCGGACAGGTGCTCGCTCTTCTCGACCGAGACGGTGCCCACGAGGATCGGCTGCCCGACCTGGTGACGCTCGACGATATCCTCGACGACGGCGTCGAACTTGGCCTCCGCGGTCCGATAGACGAGGTCGGCCTGGTCCACCCGGATCATCGGCATGTTCGTCGGAATGGTGATGACGCCGAGCTTGTAGATGGAGTTGAGCTCGGCCGCCTCGGTCTGGGCGGTGCCCGTCATCCCGGCGAGCTTGGAGTACATGCGGAAGTAGTTCTGGAGGGTGATCGTCGCGAGGGTCTGGTTCTCGTTCTTGATCTCGACGCCCTCTTTGGCCTCGATGGCCTGGTGCATGCCCTCGTTGTACCGGCGACCGGGCAGCATTCGGCCGGTGTGTTCGTCGACGATGAGGATCTCGCCGTCGATGATGACGTAGTCCTTGTCGCGCTTGAACAGCTCCTTGGCCTTAACGGCGTTGTTGAGGAAACCGATGAGCGGGGTATTGACCGACTCGTAGAGATTGTCGATGCCGAGCAGGTCCTCGACCTTGGCGATGCCCTGCTCCAGGACGCCGATGGTGCGCTTCTTCTCGTCGACCTCGTAGTCGCCCTCGCCGGACTCCAACTCCCCGCGAACCAGGCGTTGGGCGATCTTGGCGAACTCGGTGTACCACTTCGTCGCCTGGTCGGCAGGTCCGGAGATGATGAGCGGCGTGCGCGCCTCGTCGATGAGGATCGAGTCGACCTCGTCGACGATGGCGTAGTGGTGCCCACGCTGGACCAGCTCGGCGGTGGTCCAGGCCATGTTGTCGCGCAGGTAGTCGAAGCCGAACTCGTTGTTCGTGCCGTAGGTGAT
>CAZNLX010000030.1:0-13532 GCA_964573925.1 uncultured Intrasporangiaceae bacterium | reverse complement strand
GTCGGTGAGGTCCTCGGGCGCGGGCCGGCCGACGAGGTGCATCTCGCGCCGGAAGATCTCGCGAATCTCCGAGCGATTGCGGTGGATCGCCGGGACGAGGATGTGCGAGGGCCGGTCGTGCCCGAGTTGGACGATGAGCTCGGCGAGGTCGGTCTCCCAGGCCCGGATCCCGGCAGCCTCGAGTGCCTCGTTGAGTTCGATCTCCTGGGTGGCCATCGACTTGACCTTGACGACCTCGTCGGTGCCCTTGGCCTTGGCCAGGTCGACGACGATCTGGCAGGCCTCCGCGGCGTCCCGGGCCCAGTGCACCTGGGCGCCGCTGGCCACGAGGTTGGTCTCCAACTGCTCGAGGTATGCCGCCAGGTGAGTCATCAGCTCGTCCTTGGCACCCGCTCCGGCCAGGCGCAGGTCCTCCCAGTGCGGGAGCTCCCCCACGACCCGGGCCCGCTTGGCCCGGATGACGCCGGTGGCGTGGGCGAGGTTGCGCCGCTGCTGGGTGTTGGCCAGCGCGGCCTTGGCCGCCTTCGGGAACTTCGGCATCCCGACGAAGGTCGGTGTCGTCTCCTGCAACGGTCCAGGAGTGGGCACGCCCGGGGGCAGGGTCGTCGTCATGCCGGGTCCCCTTCGGTCGAGGCGAGCACTTCGGCCAGGTGCATGACCCGGACCCCGGCCCGCTGGCGGGCCAGCACCGCGCCCATGTTCATGAGGCACATGTTGTCGCCGGCGACGAGCACCTCGGCGCCGGTCTCCCGGATGTGGCGCACCTTGTCCGAGGCCATGGCGATCGACATGTCGGGGTTCTTCACCGAGAAGGTCCCGCCGAAGCCGCAGCACTCCTCCTGGTGCGGCAGGTCGACGAAGGTCAGCCCGCGCACCGCCTTGAGCAGCCGCTGCGGCCGGTCGCCGACCCCGGCCACCCGCACCGAGTGGCAGGTCGGGTGGAAGGTGACCCGATGCGGGAAGTAGGCCCCCACATCGGTCACCCCCAGCACGTCGATGAGGAACTCCGACAGGTCGTAGACCTTGGGCGTCAAGGCGTCGACCTTGCGGACGAGCGCCGCGTCACCTACGCCCGCCGCCAGGTCGTGGTGCTGGTGGCGGATCGCCCCGACGCACGACCCGGTCGGGGCCACCACGGCGTCGTATGCCGCGAACGTGTCGACGAAGCCGCGCACCAGCGGGACGGCCTCGGCGGCATACCCGGTGTTGGTGAAGATCTGACCGCAGCAGGTCTGGCGCTTGGGGAACTCCACCCGGCAGCCGAGGCGCTCGAGGATCTTCACCGTGGCGATCGGCGTGCCGGGCCACATCGTGTCGTTGTAGCAGGCCGCGAAGAGCGCGACCTTGAGCCCTTGGGCAACGGCAGCGGTCATGGCGTCACTTCCCGAAGGTCGGCAGCACCCAGGCCAGGACCGTGGACTGCAGGCCGACGAGGATGCACATGGCGATGATGAGACCAATACTCCACAGGATGACCTTGCGGAAGATGTCCGACTCGCGGCCCACGAGGCCGACCGCGGTCGCGGCGATCGTGAGGTTCTGCGGGGAGATCATCTTGCCGACGACACCACCGGAGGTGTTGGCTGCCACGAGCAGGGTCGGGTCGAGGCCGGCGCCCTTGGCCGCGGTCTGTTGCAGCGTCGCGAAGAGGGCATTGGCGCTGGTGTCCGAGCCGGTGACCGCCGTCCCGATCCAGCCGAGGATCGGCGAGAAGAACGCGAAGGCCGCGCCGGTGCCGGCGATCCAGGTGCCGACCGTGATCGTCTGGCCGGAGAGGTTCATGACATAGGCGAGGGCGAGCACGGAGGCGACGGTGAGGAAGGCAAAGCGCATCTTGTATGCCGTGTCCTTGAGCTCCTTGCCCCAGGCCGCGATGCTCACGCCGTAGACGAGGGCGGTGATGAGCGAGCAGATGAGCAGGCTCGTGCCGGGGCCGGACAGCCAGGGCAGCGTGTAGACCGTCGAGGAGTTCTTGGCGCCCGCGGCGGTGAGGACGTTGCCGTCCAGTCCGGGCCAGGGGATCTTGACATCGGTGGTGGCCAGCCAGGCCTTGACCGGTCCGACGAGCTTGGCGACCGAGAAGACCGCGATGACGAGCAGGTAGGGGAACAGCGCCATGGTGATCCGTCCGGCGGTGAGGCTGCGGGCCCGGGTCTCGAGCTCGCCGGCGGAGACGGCATACTGCGCGGTCGTGCCGCCGGCGGCGCCGCCGGAACCGCCGCCGACGAGGGCAAGGTCCCGCTCGCGCTCGACGGCGAGGGCGGCGTGCGCGTCATCCTTGCCGACCGGCTTCCAGAACGTGAGGCAGACGACGGCGGCGGCCAGGCCGACGAGCGAGGCGATGATGTCGGTGAGCTCGACCGAGATGTAGCTCGCGGCGATCCACTGGGCGATGGCGAAAGCGACCCCGACGACGAGGGCGACCGGCCAGGTCTGACGGACCCCACGCTTGCCGTCGACCATGAGGACGAGCAGCAGCGGGACGAAGAGGGCGATGAACGGGGTCTGGTGGCCGACGTAGGCACCGATCTCGGTGTAGGGGATCTTCGTCAGCGTGCCCGCGGTGATGATCGGGGTGCCGATGGCGCCGAAGGCGACCGGAGCCGTGTTGGCCAGCAGGACGACGGCCGCGGCGCGCAGCGGGCTGAAGCCCAGGGCCATGAGCATGACGCCGGTGATCGCGACCGGGGCCCCGAAGCCGGCCAGGGCCTCCAGGAGGCCACCGAAGCAGAAGGCGATGATGATCGCTTGGATCCGGGGGTCGTCGGAGATGAGGTGGAAGGTGGCCCGCAGGTCCTCGAACCGGCCGCTGACCACGGTGATCTGGTAGAGGACGATGGCGGTGAAGACGATCCACATGATGGGGAACAGGCCGAAGACGCCGCCCTCGGTGGCCGACAGGACGGCGAGGCCGACCGGCATCTTGTAGAAGATCACGGCGACGAGGATCGCCACGAGCACGGCGGTGAGACCGGCCCAGTGGGCCTTCCACCGCAGCCAGCCCAGGGTGACGAAGACGGTGAGCAGCGGCAGCAGCGCGATGAGGGCGGAGGCGACGAGGCTGCCACCCACCGGGGCGAGATCGGGTTTGTAGGCATCGGTCGTGATGCTGAGGGCGGGGATCATGCGGGTAGCTCCTCTGGGTGCGGCCGTCACGAGTGCGGGTCGGTCCGCCAGTGGTCTGACCATTTCTGATCGAGGACCCGGTGCGTTTGGTCTGACCAAATGGGGATGGGCTCACGGTATGGTCCGACCATTAGTCCGTCAAGAGGCCCACGGCCGGTCCCCATGGCGGCCGCGCGGGCCCTGCGCCCAGCGGTATGCCGCACACGCTCAACGGTCGGCCGGGGACCCTCAGGACGTCACCGGGCCGATGACGAGTGGGAAGAATGGGGGGAATGGGGATGACCGGTCAAGGAGGAGCGGTGAGCAGGCCAGGCGCGGCGACACCCGCAGAGCGGTGGCCGGCCACGACCGACGACGCCGCGGACATCGCCGACCGTGCGGGGATGCGGGCCTTCGAGGTGGTCCTCGCCTGGGTCGAGGGCCGGATTCTCACCGGGGAATTACACGTCGGTGATCAACTGCCCGCCGAGCGGGAGCTGGCCCGGCAACTCGACGTCAGCCGCGCCGCCGTCCGCGAGGCCGTCCGCACCCTGCAGGCCCAGGGCGTCGTCAGGTCTTCGGTGGGTGCCGGCGGAGCCGGGGGCACGACGGTCACCGCGGTGCCGGCCCGCGCGCTCATGCGGCTGCTGCGGCTGCACGTCGCGCTGGCCAACTTCGACATCGATGACGTCATCGAGGCGCGGATCGCGCTCGAACGGCTGAGCATTCGCCTGGCAGCCCGCAACGCCCGTGCCGCGGACCTGGCCGAGATGCGCCGGGCGATCGCGGTCATGGAGGACCCCGGGGTCGACAAGTCCCGGTTCAACGACGGCGACACCGCCCTGCACGTCGCCATCGCCGAGGCCGCCGGCAACCGCCTGGCCGCCGACCTCACCGTGGCGATCCGGGAGTCGATGCGGCTGCCGCTGCTCGATGCCTTCCGCTATGTCGCCGACTGGGACGACCTCGTCGAGGACCTCCGGGCCGACCACCAGGCCCTGTATGCCGCCATCGAGGCCGGCGACGCCGACACCGCCGAGCGCCTCGTCGAGACCCATATCCGCTCCGCGTGGACCCGGCTGCGCCCGGGGGTGAGCGCCGGTCCCGCGGTCACGCGGCCGTCGAGCCCCGGCGACCGGTCAGGCGAAGCAACCTCGAGGTGACCCGGTCGACCATCTCGGCCACCTCGCCGATCCGCATGGCGCGAGCCGTGAGCAGGAAGGTTCCGGCGAACAGCAGCACCCCCACCCCAAGGGCGAGCACCTGCGAGATCCACGGGCTCGTGGGCTGCGCGATGAATCCGGCCGCGCCCCAGCTGACGACCCCAGCGACCGCAGACGCCACCGACAGTCGCACCCAGAGCCGCCACACCTGGCCGAGTGCGAGGCCGGGCAGTTGCCGACGGGCCATGACGAGGAAGAGCCCCGAGGCGAGGATGTTGGAGAGGGTCTCCCCGATCGCCACGACGGCCACGACATAGGCCGGTGGGGTGGCGACCATCGCCACCACCGCGGCGATGAGGTTGCCCGCCGTCATGATGGCCACGAGCCAGAAGTTGAGCCAGCCGTCGCCACGGGCGAAGCAGTAGCGCTGCTTGAGCGCGGTGATGCCGTAGGGCAGCGTGCCCACCGCCATGAGCGCCAGCACCAGCGCCACGTCACCGGCCGCCCCCGGCCCGGAGTCGCTGCGCAGCCCCGGATAGAGCGTCGAGGCCATCGGTCTCCCCAGCGCCACGAGCAGACCGGACGCCGGGATGACCAGGACCGCGGGTGTGGTCAGCCCGGCCACCAGCCACCGGCGCAGGGCGACGAAGTCACCGGCCTGGAAGGCCCGCGACATCGCCGGGAACAGGGCCGTGATGATCGAGATGGTGATGAGCGAGTGCGGCAAGGTGTAGAGGCTGTAGGCGTATTGGAAGACCCCGTTGCCGGCCACGTCGGGGGCCTTGCTGGCTCCGACGGTCATCGCCCGGGTGGTCACCAGACCACCGAGCTGGACGATGGTGAGCGCGGCGATCGTCCAACCGGCCATCCTGGACAGCTCACCCAGTCCGGTCCCTCGCCAGCCGAAGCGGGGGGTGAACCGGAACCCCGCCTGAGCCAGCGACACGATGAGGAACAGCCCCTGCGCTGCGATGCCCAGCGTCGTCGTGCCGGCCAATACCCAGATCATCGCCGGGGTCCACGTCCCGACGGTCGGCTGCTGGCCCCACTGGATGATGAACCAGGCCAACCCGGCGATCTGGATGACGTTGGCCCAGGCCGGGGTCCAGGCATAGGCCGTGAACCGACCCATGACGTTGAGGACCTGACCGAGCACCGAGTACATGCCGTAGAAGAAGATCTGCGGCATACAGATGTAGGCGATCGTCGTCGTGAGCGACATGAACGCCGGGTCCTTGTTGGCGCTCAACGCGTCGATGATCCACGGGGTCGCCGGTAGGCAGAGGGCGGTCACCGCCGCCAGGACGAGGAAGGCCAGGGTGAGCAGTCGGTCGGTGAAGTCCTGCGAGCGCTCCCCCATCGACATCGCCTTGGTGATCTGCGGAACGACGAACGCCGAGAGCAGACCGCCGTTGACCAGGACGAATACCTGGGTCGGCAGCGAGTTGGCGACCGTGAACGAGTCGGCAGCGAGCGCTCCCCCGACCACCGCCGTGAGCATCGCGGTCCGGATGAAACCGAGGACCCTCGATCCCATCGTGCCGATCGCCATCGCCGCGCTGTGCGTGGCGACCGACCCCTTGCCCGCGGCGGCGGCCGACACCGTGGGCTCCTGCTCGTCGGCCATGCCTCAGCGCAGTCCGGCCCGGCGCAGCGCCTTGAGCCCGAGCGTGAGGGCACGGGCGAACCGGCGGTCGTCCAGCCCGGCGAACGGGGCGATGGGCACGACGTGCTGCGCGGCGATGGTCTGGCTCTCGGTGTACTTCGTGATCCCCTCCGGACCGTGCCGCCGGCCCAGCCCGGACTGCTTCATCCCGCCCATGGGGGCGCCCGAGGCACCCCAGGAGGCGGCATACCCGTCGTTGATGTTCACCGTGCCGGTGCGGATCCGGCGGGCCAGCGCGCGCCCGGCCCGCACGTCGCGAGTCCAGATCGAGGCATTGAGCCCGTATGCCGTGTCGTTGGCCAGGGCGAGCGCATCCTCGTCGGAGGCCACCCGGTAGATCGCGACGACCGGCCCGAAGGTCTCCTCGTCGCGGCAGGCCATGTCGGGGGTGACACCCGCCAGGACCGTCGGCTCGTGGACGAATGGCCCGAGGTCGGGGCGGGGCTGGCCACCGGCGAGGACCGTGGCCCCCTTGGCGACGGCGTCGGCGACATGTCCGACGACCCGGTCGAGTTGGCGCTGCGAGACCAGCGTGCCCATGTCCCAGCCGTATTCCAGGGCCGTGCCGACTCGCATCGCGGCCACGGCGGGGATGAAGGCTCCGAGGAAGTCGTCGGCAATCGACTCGTGCAGGACGATCCGCTCGGCGTGAATGCACAACTGCCCGGCCGATCCGAAGGCGGCGCGGATCGCTCCCGGCACGGTGCGGGCGAGGTCGGCGTCGGCGCGGACGTAGAGGGTGTTCTTGCCGCCGAGTTCGAGTGACGAGGGGACCAACCGCCGGGCCGCCGTCGCAGCCACGGCCCGGCCCACCTCGGTGGAGCCGGTGTAGCAGACGTAGTCGGCCAGCTCGACGACCGCCTGACCCACCGTCGGCCCGTCGCCGGACACCACCTGGAGCAGTCCGTCGGGCAGGCCGGCGTCGGCGAGGATCTGCGCGCCGAAGAGAGCGGTGAGGGTGGTCTGCGGGTCGGGTCGCAGCACGACGGCGTTGCCGGCCAGCAAGGCGGGGATCGTGTCGCCGATGGCCAGCGAGAAGGGGTAGTTCCACGGGCTGACGATGCCGACGACTCCGTAGGGCACCCGGAGCGTCTCGGCCTGGGTGAGGACCGGATAGGCGCCCCACACCCGCTTGGGGGCCAGGTGCCCAGCCCCGGCCCGGCCGTAGTGGCGCGCCACGAGGGCGACGTCGGCGACCTCTTCGAACGCCTGCAGGCGGGTCTTGCCCGATTCGAGCTGCATGAGGTCGAGCAACTGCACCTGGCGATCCAGGACGAGATCGTGGACCCGCAGGATGACCTTGGCTCGCTGGTGCGCGGGCCAGCGGGCCCAGGCGCGCTGGGCGTGCCGGGCATGGTCGATGGCCGCCTCGACATCGACCCGGGTCGACAAGGGCAGGTCGTAGAGCGCTCCCCCGGTCAGCGGGGTGCGGACCAACGTCACCGGGGGGCGAGCCGCGGTGACCAGCCGCCTCGTGAGCGTGGCGACCAGAGGCGCGGGAACGGCATACGGGACGGGTATGCCGCCGGGCTGGGTCGCGAGCGAGGCCTTGGCCGACGGCGCGGTGACGGGCGCGGGCGCGGTGGCGGGTGTCGTGGTCATGTCAGGCGTGACTGTGCGGAGCGACGACGACCTCGACGCGCTGGAACTCCTTGACGTCGGAGTATCCCGTCGTGGCCATGGCGCGACGCAGGGCCCCGATGATGTTCGTCGTCCCGTCGGCACTGCGGCCGGGGCCGAAGAGGATCTCCTCCATGCTGGCCCGGACCCCGACAGCCACCCGCTCGCCGCGCGGCAACGACTGATGGTGAGCCTCGGAACCCCAGTGGAAGCCGGTTCCGGGGGCCTCGGCGGCGCGAGCGAGGGCGGCGCCGAGCATGACCGCGTCGGACCCGCAGGCGATCGCTTTGACGATGTCGCCCGAGGTGCCCACCCCACCGTCGGCAATGACGTGGACGTAGCGGCCGCCGGATTCGTCGAGGTAGTCGCGCCGGGCCGCGGCGACATCGGCGATGGCGCTGGCCATCGGCGCGTGGATGCCCAGGGTGCGCCGGGTCGTGTGCGCCGCTCCCCCACCGAACCCGACGAGCACGCCAGCCGCCCCGGTGCGCATGAGGTGCAGGGCGGCGGTGTAGGTGGCGGCGCCGCCGACGATGACGGGGACGTCGAGCTCGTAGATGAATCGCTTGAGGTTGAGCGGCTCGGCCCGACTGCCGACGTGTTCGGCCGACACGGTCGTCCCCCGGATGACGAACAGGTCGACGCCCGCGTCGAGGACGGTGCGCCAGTGGGTCTGAGTGTGCTTGGGGCTCAAGGCTCCTGCCACGGTCACCCCGGCGGTGCGCAGTTCCCGCAGGCGTTCGGCGATGAGCTCCGGGCGGATCGGCTCGGCGTAGATCTGCTGCATCCGTGCGGTGGCCCGGACCGGGTCCAGGCCGGTGATCTCGTCGAGGAAGGGCTCCGGGTCGTCGTATCGGGTCCACAGCCCCTCGAGGTCGAGCACCGGCAGGCCGCCGAGCTTGCCGAGGGTGATGGCGGTGGCCGGGGACATGACCGAGTCCATCGGGGCGCCCATGACCGGGATGTCGAAGTGATAGGCGTCGATCTGCCAGGCCACCGAAACGTCCTCGGGGTCACGGGTTCGCCGTGACGGGACGACGGCGATCTCGTCGAAGGAGTAGGCCCGGCGACCGCGTTTGCCGCGGCCGATCTCGATCTCGGTCACCCGCTCAGGCTACCCGCCGCGAGGAGCGCGGCGGTCGCGCCGCCCACGCGGCATACCTGCCGGTATGCCGCATCCCGAGCCGCCCCGGACCCCGCTGCCGAAGGAGTCAGGAACGCGAGGTGTAGTTGGGCGACTCGACGGTCATCTGGACGTCGTGCGGATGGCTCTCCTTGAGACCCGCGGCGGTGATGCGGACGAACCGGCCGCGCTCCTGCAACTGGGCGATGGTCCGGGCGCCGACATAGAACATCGACTGGTGCAGCCCGCCGACGAGCTGGTGGACCACCGAACCCACCGGGCCCCGGTAGAGCACCTGACCCTCGATGCCCTCGGGGACGATCTTGTCGTCGCTGGTGACGTCGGCCTGGAAGTAGCGGTCCTTGGAGAAAGACTTCTTGCCGCGGCTGGACATCGCGCCGAGTGAGCCCATCCCCCGGTAGGACTTGAATTGTTTGCCGTTGACGAAGATGAGCTCGCCGGGGCTCTCCTCGCAGCCGGCGAGCAGCGAACCGACCATGACGGTGTCGGCGCCGGCGACCAGGGCCTTGGCGATGTCCCCGGAATACTGCAAGCCGCCGTCGGCAATCACCGGGACCCCGGCCGGCCGGGCGGCCTTGGCGGCCTCGTGGACGGCCGTTACCTGGGGGACGCCGACTCCGGCGACCACCCTGGTCGTGCAGATCGAGCCGGGCCCGACCCCCACCTTGACCGCGTCGGCCCCGGCGTCGACGAGCGCCTGAGCACCGGCCCGGGTCGCGATGTTGCCGCCAATGACCTGGACGTGCGCGGTGGCCGGATCCTTCTTGAGCCGGCGGACCATCTCGAGCAGCAGGCGGGCGTGTCCGTGCGCCGTGTCGACGACGAGGACGTCGACGCCCGCTTCCACGAGGGTGCCGGCCCGCTCCCAAGCCTCGCCGAAGAACCCGATCGCGGCCCCCACCATGAGCCGGCCGTGCTCGTCCTTCGAGGCGTTGGGGAACTGCTCGGACTTGACGAAGTCCTTGACGGTGATGAGCCCGGCCAGCCGGCCCTGGTCGTCGATGAGCGGGAGTCGCTCGCGCTTGTGCTGGCGCAGCAACAGGGTGGCCGCCTCCCGGGAGATGCCCTCCGGCGCCGTGATGAGCGGCATCGGGGTCATGACGTCGCGGACCAGAGTGCTGCCCCACTGGGCCACCGGGGTGAACCGAAGGTCACGGTTGGTGATGATGCCCAACAGGTGGTTCTCGGCGTCGACGACGGGCAGGCCGGAGACCCGGTATTGCCCACAGATCTCGTCGAGCTGCTCAAGGGTGGCCTCCGCGCCGATGGTGATCGGGTTGGTGATCATCCCGGTCTGGGTGCGCTTGACAACATCGACCTGATAGGCCTGGTCGGCGATCGACAGATTGCGATGGAGGATGCCCAGGCCGCCTTGGCGGGCCATCGCGATCGCCATCCGCGACTCGGTCACCGTGTCCATCGCGGAGGACAGCAGCGGAATGCGCAGCGAGATCTCACGGGTCAGTCGAGCGGTCGTGTCCACTTCGCTCGGGATGACGTCAGTCTCGCCGGGCAACAACAGGACGTCGTCGTAGGTGAGGCCCAAGGGGGCGAACTGAGCACTGTCTGAGTCGAACCCGGGCGTCATCTCTTGAGTCTACCGAGGGCTCGCAGGGGGAGTGTCCAGGTGGATCAGCCGGCCGGGGTCGCCGACGGGGTCGCCGGCGCCGGGGCGGGCGGCTCGGCGAGGTCGATGACCTCGACCATCGAACGTGGGATGTTGCGGCCCTTGGCGAACTCCGGGTCCCGGTTCGAACCGGACCCGTCGTCGAGTTCGGACGTCTGGCCGGGCGGTGCCGCGGGCCGGTTCGGTGGCGTCGTGACGGACCCGCCTGGGCCGCCTGACGGTGGAGGCGTCTGGCGCCCGTTCGCCGGCGGCGTGCCGGGCGCTTGCGAGGTGGGCGGTGGGCCGGCGGGGCGCTGGTTCGGCGCATCGGCCGGTGAGTCCGGTGCGTCCGGTGAGGCGGGGATCGCCGCGTTTCCGTGGGCCTGCTGGGCGGGTGGCACCGAGGCCGGCACGGGCACGGAGAGCGGGACCTGGTGGCCGGTGGGGGCCCCGATCGCGGCCGCGCCCGAGCCACTAGCCGACGGCGTGGCGACGGCCGTGGGCACCGCGGCGGCGCTGTTCTCGATCCCGGCGAAGGCGCCCGGCAGGCTCGTCCACCAACGCTCGACCCGAGCGGCCCAACCGTCGCCGCCGTCGGGAACGTGGTGGGTGACGGCAGCGGCCACCCCGGCGCCGGAGGCGAGGAAGGCGGCCGTGGCGAAGGTGCTGATGACGACGCGACGGGTGGACCGCCGGTTGCCCACCGGTCGGCGGGCCGGGGCCGGGTCGTCGCAGGCCTGCGCGAAGGTGAGCAGCAACGAGCCAAGCGGGTCGCTCCCGGCGTAGCGGCGGCCGCCCACATCGTTGAGCAGCCGATCGTCGGCGGCCAACGCGTCCAGTCGGATGGGTTCGGTCATGACCGGCCCCGCTCCGCGGAGGACTGCGCGATGAGTTCGCGCAGCTTGGTCAGCGCCCGGTGCTGGGCCACCCGTACCGCCCCGACACTCATCGACAAGGCTGCCGCCGTCTGCTCCGTCGACATGCCCAGTGCCACCCGGAGAGTCAGAATCTCCCGCTGCGTGGCCGACAGGGTGGCCATCAGCGACATGACGTAGCCGGCGTCGTCGTTAACCAGCGCCCAGTGTTCGGGACCGGCCTGGTCATCGACCTGGTCGGGCAACTCAGCCATCGGGGACGGGGCACGCAACAGCCCGCGTTGGGCGTCGGCGACCTTGCGGGAAGCGATGCCGTAGACAAACGCCTCGAACGGCAGGCCCCGGTCCTCATAGGTGGGCAACGCCGCGAGCACGGCCATGCACACCTCCTGGGCGACGTCCTGGGCGGCATCTTCGACGCCGAATCGACCCAGACGAGCTCTGGCATATCGCAGAGCCAACGTCCGAACCTCGGCCAGGAGTGCCTCGGTGGCTGGTCCCGGCGTCGAGCACGCCGCCATGGCGAGCTCACGCAGCGTATGCCGCGCGCTTTCCTGTCCCATCGCGGGCAGGGGTCGCAGCGTTACGTCGGGCGGATTCTCCCGCCGACGTGCAACTCCCGCGGACCACACCAACGCTTCCCCCGGAAAGGTCGATTTCGCTGTACTCCACGGATGCTACGGGAGCCCGGCCGGTTGCGTGGCACAACGCCGGAACCCCGCCCCGAGAGCGTTTACGCATTCTTTAACAAGCCTTGACTCCGCACTGGCCCCACGCGTGACCGGAGCGCAATAGCGTTCGAGGACCGGCGGCATACCGGGCATATCCGAATCTGCTCCGAACGGCGCGACGTCACGAACAAGGGGAGTTCCGATGGCAGAGATCACCAGGTTGCCCGGACCCGTGGAGCACGCGTGGAGCTGGCAGATGTCCGGCGCCTGCCGAGATCTCAGTCCCGACCACTTCTTCCACCCCGAGGGCGAGCGAGGTCCGGCGCGGCGCGAACGGGCCCGCGCGGCCAAATCGGTCTGCGGATCGTGTCCCGTCATTGAGCAGTGCCGTGAGCACGCCCTCGCCGTCCGCGAACCCTACGGGGTCTGGGGCGGACTCACCGAGGAGGAGCGGGCCGCCGTCGTCGCCGGCGTCCTGGCGATTCCGGCCTGACCTCCCGAGACTCTCCCGAGGCTCTCCCAGCGAGCGGGCCGCACCCCCCAACCGGGGAGTGCGGCCCGCTCGTCGTGACCGTCGCCTCGCGGTCCTCCCGCAGGGCTTGGGCCGGGTATGCCGTGTGGCTCAGTGCCCGTGACCGTGGCCGTGGCCACCGGCCGGGGCAGCCGGCTCCTCTTCCTTCTTCTCGACGACCAAGGTGTCGGTCGTGAGGATCATGGAAGCGATCGACGCGGCATTGCGCAGCGCCGAGCGGGTGACCTTGACCGGGTCGATGACGCCGGCCTTGACGAGGTCTTCGTAGTCACCGGTCGCGGCGTTGAGGCCCTGCCCGATGGGCAGCTCGGCGACGCGAGTGGTGACGACGTAGCCCTGGTGCCCGGCGTTCTCGGCGATCCAGCGCAGCGGCTCGGCGGCGGCCTTGCGGACGATCGCCGCACCCGTCGCCTCGTCGCCGCTGAGGGTCAGCTCGTCGATGGCCGACGCGGCGTGGATGAGGGCGGTGCCGCCACCGGCGACGATGCCCTCCTCGATGGCCGCGCGGGTCGCCGAGATGGCGTCCTCGATGCGGTGCTTCTTCTCCTTGAGCTCGACCTCGGTGTGGGCGCCGACCTTGATGACGCAGACGCCACCGGCCAGCTTGGCCAGGCGCTCCTGCAGCTTCTCGCGGTCCCAGTCCGAGTCGGTGCGCTCGATCTCCTTCTTGATCTGCGCGACCCGGGCATCGACGTCGTCCTTAGCCCCCTGCCCGTCGATGACGGTCGTGTGGTCCTTGGTGATGACGACGCGGCGCGCCTGGCCGAGCACGTCGAGACCGGCCTGGTCGAGCTTGAGCCCGACCTCCTCGGAGACGACCTGGCCACCGGTGAGGATGGCGAGGTCCTGGAGCATCGCCTTGCGGCGGTCACCGAAACCGGGGGCCTTGACCGCGGCCACCGTGAACGTGCCCCGGATCTTGTTGACGACGAGCGTCGACAACGCCTCGCCGTCGACGTCCTCGGCCACGACGACCAGCGGTTTGCCGGTCTGCAGGACCTTCTCGAGCACCGGGAGCAGGTCCTGGATCGAGGAGATCTTGCTCTGGTTGATGAGGATGTAGGCGTCCTCGAGGACGGCCTCCATCCGCTCGGTGTCGGTGACGAAGTAGGCCGAGATGTAGCCCTTGTCGAACTGCATGCCCTCGGTG
>CAZNLX010000029.1:0-13799 GCA_964573925.1 uncultured Intrasporangiaceae bacterium | reverse complement strand
CCGACCGGCTCGGCGACCGACCTCACCTTCGAGGCCGCCCGCGAGACGACCGTCGACGAGGTCAACGCCATCGTCAAGGCGGCTGCCGAGGGCCGGATGGCCGGCAAGCTCGTCTACACGACCGACCCGATCGTGTCCAAGGACATCGAGACCGACCCGGCTTCGTGCATCTTCGACTCCGGTCTGACCAAGGTCATCGGCAACCAGGTCAAGGTCGTCGGCTGGTACGACAACGAGTGGGGCTACAGCAACCGGCTCGTCGACCTGTGCGCCCTCGTCGGGTCCAAGCTCTGACCGGCTGACGCCACGACAACGTAAGGAGGTTGGCACCGTGAAGACCATTGCCGGACTGGGCGACCTGCGCGGCAAGCGCGTTCTCGTCCGCTCGGATCTCAACGTCCCCCTCGACGGTGACCGGAACATCACCGACGACGGGCGGATCCGCGCCTCGGTGCCGACCATCAAGGCCCTTGCCGAGGCGGGCGCACGCGTCGTCGTGTGCGCCCACCTCGGCCGGCCGAAGGGGGCTCCCGAGGAGAAGTACTCGCTGGCCCCGGTCGTCGGCCGGATGAGCGAACTGCTCGGACGGCCGGTCGCCTTCGCCACCGACACGGTGGGGGAGTCGGCTCAGGCCGTCGTCGCCGCACTGGCCGACGGCGAGGTTGCACTGCTGGAGAACATCCGGTTCAACGCCGGTGAGACGAGCAAGGACGAGGCGGAGCGGACCGCCTTCGCCACCGAGCTGGCCGCCCTCGCCGACGCCTTCGTCTCGGATGGTTTCGGCGTCGTGCACCGCAAGCAGGCCTCGGTCTACGACGTGGCCAAGATCCTGCCCTCCGCTATGGGTGGCCTGGTCGCCGCCGAGGTCGAGGTGCTCAAGCGCCTCACCGAGGACCCGTCCCGCCCATATGCCGTCGTGCTCGGCGGCGCCAAGGTCGCCGACAAGCTCGCGGTCATCGACAACCTCATGAAGACCGCCGACCGGCTGCTCATCGGCGGAGGGATGGCCTTCACCTTCCTCGCGGCCGAGGGCTACGAGGTCGGGTCGAGCCTGCTCGACAAGGACAACATCGAGACCTGCAAGGACTACCTGGCTCGCGCCAAGGAGACCGGGGTCGAGATCGTCCTGCCGGTCGACGTCGTCGCGGCGAGCGCCTTCTCCGCCGACGCCGACCACGACGTCGTCGCCGCGGACGCCATCCCCGCCGACCGGATGGGCCTGGACATCGGCCCGAAGTCCGGGGAACTCTACGCGAGCAAGGTCCGCGACGCCAAGACGGTCTTCTGGAACGGCCCGATGGGTGCGTTCGAGATGGCCCCGTATGCCGCCGGCACCCTGGCCGTCGCCCAGGCCCTCGTCGAGGCCACGGCCGACGGGGCGTTGACCGTCGTTGGTGGTGGTGACTCGGCCGCTGCGGTCCGTCAGCTCGGTTTTGCGGACGACCAGTTCGGGCATATCTCCACCGGTGGTGGCGCATCCTTGGAATACCTTGAGGGCAAGGAACTGCCCGGCATCGCCATCTTCAACGGCTGACCCAACCGCACACGGCTGACCACGAAGGAGCCGCACCACATGAGCCGCATCCCCCTGCTCGCCGGCAACTGGAAGATGAACCAGGACCACCTGCAGGCGACCCACCTGGTCCAGAAGCTCGACTGGACCCTGCGGGACGCCAAGCACGACTTCGGCGCCGTCGAGGTCGCGGTGCTGCCGCCGTTCACCGACCTGCGCTCGGTGCAGACTCTCGTCGAGGGCGACAAGCTGAGCGTCCGCTACGGCGCCCAGGACCTCTCGGTGCACGACTCCGGTGCCTACACCGGGGAGATCTCCGGGGCCTTTCTTGCCAAGCTCGGCTGCACCTACGTCACCATCGGGCACAGCGAGCGGCGCGAGTACCACGCCGAGACCGATGAGGTCGTCAACGCGAAGGTCAAAGCTGCCTATCGGCACGGGCTCACCCCGATCCTCTGCTGCGGCGAGGGTCTGGACGTCCGCAAGGAAGGTGGGCAGGTGGCCCACGTCGTGGGTCAGCTGACGAGGAACCTCGACGGCATCCCGGCCGAGCAGGCCGCGTCGATCGTCATCGCCTACGAGCCCATCTGGGCCATCGGCACCGGCGAGGTGGCCACCCCGGAGGACGCCCAGGAAGTCTGCGCGGCGATTCGGACGCTGCTGGCCGAGCTCTACTCCGGCGACCTCGCCGACGGCGTCCGGGTCCTCTACGGAGGCTCGGTCAAGTCGTCGAACATCGCCGGGATCATGGCCAAGGAAGATGTCGACGGCGCCCTCGTCGGCGGCGCATCCCTCGATGCGGCCGAGTTCGCTGCGATCTGCCGCTTCAAGGATCACGTGACCGGCTGAGCCGCACCGCCCTCGCACAACCCCTGGCTATGCCGCCCGCTCACCTCGAGCGGGCGGCATACCCATGAGCGAACTGCGGGCCTCGGGGGGCGCAGGTTCGGAATCGCGCCACGTACCGGGTATCCTGACCCTCGGCCCTGCGGGGCCTCCCGACCGACCCGAAAGTGGGCGCGCAACTCGTGACCGTGGTGAAGATCGCTCTGCAGGTGCTGCTCGTGCTCTCGAGCCTGTTCCTGACCCTGCTCATCCTCATGCACAAGGGCAAGGGCGGAGGTCTGTCGGACATGTTCGGTGGGGGAATGTCGAGTTCGCTCGGCGGGTCGACCGTGGCCGAGCGCAACCTCGACCGGTTCACCATCGCCGTGGCGATCCTCTGGTTCACCGCGGTCGTCGGGCTCGGCCTGGTCGAACGCTTCGTCACGGCCTGAGGGGGCAACCATGGCTAGTGGCAACGCGATTCGTGGCAGCAGGGTCGGTGCCGGCCCGATGGGCGAGGCGGAACGGGGCGAAGCCGCCCCCCGCGTCTTCATCTCCTACTGGTGCACCAACGGCCACGAGACCCGGCCGTCGTTCGCTCAGGAGCCCGGGATGGTGGCTCCCGAACACTGGGACTGCCCCCGCTGCGGTCTGCCCGCAGGCCAGGACCGGGAGAACCCGCCGGCACCGCCGAAGGTGGAGCCCTACAAGACACACCTGGCCTATGTGAAGGAGCGTCGTTCGGACGCCGATGGCCAGGCCATTCTCGACGAGGCCCTCGGCGCGCTGCGCGAGCGCGGTCTTATCCAGTAGCCGAGAACGCCTCTTCCGGTCACCCGGCGTCGCACCCCGGAAGGGATGACGCCGCGGCGACATCCACGAGCCAGAGCGTCCGCTGTTGGCCGCGCACCCCAGCGGCGGGGGTGTCCCAGGGCGTTTCGCCGGGGGTGAGCGCACGGCATACGGCGGATGCCTTCTCGGCCCCGGCGACGAGCAGGTAGACCTCTCGGGCTCGGTTGAGCCGTGCGAAGGTGAGCGACACCCGGGTCGGCGGCGGTTTGGGCGAGTCGTGCACCGCTACGGCCGACGCCGACCGGGAGAGCGCCGCCGAGTGGTGCGGAAAGAGCGAGGCCACGTGCCCGTCAGGCCCCATTCCCAGCAGGACGACGTCGAACTCCGGGTCTCCCGCCTCGGCCAACGCGAAGTGGTATGCCGCCGCCGCCTCTTCCGCAGTGGCCACCTGGTCCGGGCCCGGCACGGGATGAACCCGCTGGGGTGCCAGGGGGAGCCGGGAGAGCAGTGCCATGCCGTTCTGGGTGTCGTTGCGGTCCGGATCACCGGCGGGCAGGAATCGTTCGTCGCCCCACCAGAGCGACACCCGGGACCAGTCCACCAGCGTGAGCAAGACCGAACGACCGGCAGCCGCGAGGACGGCGGAGCCCAGGCTGCCCCCGGTGAGGCAGACGTGGGCTTCGTCGCGGATGGCGAGGGTGTCGATGAGCGCGAGCAACAGCCGGGCGGCGGCCGCGTCGGCCAGCGCTGTGGCGTCCGGGTGGACGTGGACGATCGAGGTGCCGTTCACGGCCGGGCCGGGTTCGTGGCGGCCAGCTGCGCGGCGTGATTGCGGCGCTCTCGCTCGGCAGCCCGCTTCTGCACGCTCACCGTAGCCGCACGGCTCGCCCCGCGGGCCGTGCCCAGGACGGGCAAGCCCCGGACCAGGACGTCGGCGTAGGTCTCGTCCGCGTCCAGCCGACGCAGTTCGTCGGCCAGGCACTCTGCGTCGCCCCGACGGCGCAGGCTGATTCGCCGGTCGGGCTGACCCGGCTGGGACATCGTGGCGACGAAGTCGCCGGGCCGGGCCAGGTCGATCACTCCCCCGGGCCGATGCAGGCGAACCGCGCAGATGCCGCTGCCGCTGGGGGTGCGCTCGCGGGTGACCGGGACCCGCAAGGCCCAGGCCAACCACGCGGCGAGGAGATCGGTCGAGGGGGAGTCGGGCGCGCCGGCCACGGTCGCCGCGAGCACCGGCTCGTAGGGCGGCCCATCGAGGGCGGCGGCCAGCAGCCCGCGCCACAGGGTCACCCGGGTCCAGGCCAGGTCGGTGTCCCCGGGTCGGTAGGTCTCGGCGAGTTGGGTGAGCATGGCGCGAGGGCGAGGGCTCTCTGCGCTGTCGGTGATCCGCCGGGAGGCCATCGCGGCGATCGGATCGGAGCGCAGGTCTTGCGGAGCGCGCCGGGGCCACCAGGCGACCACGGGGGAGTCGGCGAGCAACAGGGGGGTGACCACGCTCTGTCCGTGGTCGGCCAACGGGCCGGACAGCCGCATGATGACGACCTCGCTGGCGCCGGCGTCTCCACCCACCCTGATCTGGCCGTCGATGCGGTTCGGCCCCCGTCGGCTACCGGCGACGACGGTGACGATCCGGCAGGGGTGCTGCCGGCTGGCTTCCGTGGCGATCTCGACCGCGTCCTCCGCCGAGGCGGCGTCGACGATGACGACGAGGGTGAGGACTCGCCCGAGAGCCAGCGCGCCCACCTCGTTGCGCAGGGACACCAGGCGCTTGGTGATTGCCGAGGTCGAGGTCGCAGGCAGGTCGACGATCACGGCTTCCTCCACATCCGGCCGTCGCGGGCCAGCATCCGGTCGGCGGACGCCGGACCCCAGCCACCGGAGTCATACGGCTCGGGTCGGCCGTGCCGAGCCCACCAGGACTCGATGGGGTCGAGGATCTGCCAGGACAGTTCGACCTCCTCATGCCGCGGGAAGAGCGGTGGTTCGCCGAGCAGCACATCGAGGATGAGTCGCTCGTAGGCCTCCGGGGAACTCTCGGTGAAGGCAGTGCCGTAGCCGAAGTCCATGGTGACGTCACGGACCTCCATCTGAGCGCCGGGAACCTTGGCGCCGAAGCGCATGGTCACCCCCTCGTCGGGCTGCACCCGGATCACCACGGCGTTCTGCCCGAGTTCCTCGGTGGCGGTTTCCTCGAACGGCAGGTGCGGGGCCTTCTTGAAGACCACCGCGATCTCGGTGACCCGCTTGCCCAGCCGCTTGCCGGTGCGCAGGTAGAACGGCACCCCCGCCCAACGGCGGGTGGCGACCTCGAGTCGGACGGCGGCATACGTCTCGGTGGTGGAGCCCTCGCGAACACCGTCCTCCTCGAGGTAGCCGACGACCTGTTCACCGCCCTGCCATCCGGCGGCATACTGCCCTCGCGCGGTCCCTGCTGCGAGGTCGCGGGGGATCACGACGGCGGAGAGCACCTTCTCCTTCTCCGCACGCAGGCTCGCCGCGTCGAATGAGACCGGCTCCTCCATCGCGGTGAGGGCGAGCAACTGCAGCAGGTGGTTCTGGATGACGTCGCGGGCTGCACCGATGCCGTCGTAGTACCCGGCCCGCCCACCGATCCCCACGTCCTCAGCCATGGTGATCTGGACGTGATCGACGTAGTTGGCGTTCCACACCGGTTCGAACAACTGGTTGGCGAAACGCAACGCCAGCAGGTTCTGGACGGTCTCCTTGCCCAGGTAATGGTCGATCCGGAAGATGCTGTCGGCGGGGAACACCGACTCGACGATCTCGTTGAGTTCCCTCGCCGAGGCCAGGTCGTGGCCGAACGGTTTCTCGATGACCACCCGACGCCAGGACGAGCGGTCCGAGCGGGCCAGTCCGGACCGGTCCAGTTGGCGACACACCTGGGCGAAGAAGCCCGGCGGGATGGACAGGTAGAACGCGAGATTGCCGCCAGTGCCGCGCGCCGACTCGAGCTCGCGGACCGTCGCCGAGAGGGTGTCGAAGGCGGCGTCGTCGTCGAAGGTCCCGGGCACGAAGCGGAAGCCCTCGGCCAGTCCGGCCCAGACGTCCTCGCGGAAGGGGGTCCGCGAGTGTTCCCGGACCGAGTCGTGCACGATCTGGCCGAAGTCCTGGTCGGCCCAGTCGCGCCGGGCAAAGCCGACGAGGCTGAAGCCCGGCGGCAGCAGTCCGCGGTTGGCCAAGTCATAGATCGCGGGCATGAGCTTCTTGCGGGCCAGGTCACCGGTGACCCCGAACAGGACCATGCCGCACGGGCCGGCGATCCGGGGTAGACGACGGTCCCGTCGGTCACGGAGCGGGTTGACACCGGGCGCGACGCGGGCGGGTCTCATGACCGGAAACCTACCCGGAAGCCAGCGCCTTCCCGACGTCATCGAGAAGTGCCACCCAGGCCTTCTCGAACTTCGCGACGCCCTCGTCCTCGAGCTTGTCGACGACCTCGATGTAGCTGATCCCGAGGTCCTCGATCGCGTCGAGCACCGACTGCGCGGCGGCATACTCGCCGGTCACGGTGTCCGGGCGAACGGTGCCGTGGTCGGCGACCGCGCGGAGGGTCTTCTCGGGCATGGTGTTGACACACCCGGGAGCGACAAGCTCAGTGACGTAGAGGGTGTCCTGGTAGGTGGGGTCCTTGACCCCGGTGGAGGCCCACAACGGACGCTGCGGACGGGCTCCCTCGTCGGCGAGCGAACGCCAACGCGGCGTGGCGAAGACCTCCTCGTAGGCCTGGTAGGCCAGTTGGGCGTTGGCGACCGCAGCACGGCCCTTGAGCGCGTGCGCCGCGTCGGAGCCAATCCTGTCCAAGCGGGCATCGATCTCGGTGTCGACCCGGGAGACGAAGAACGAGGCGACCGAGTGAATGCCGGACAGTTCGTGACCGGCCCGGTGGGCCCGCTCCAACCCTTCGAGATAGGCATTCATGACCGCTCGGTAGCGCTCGAGGCTGAAGATCAGCGTGACGTTGACACTGATGCCTTCGGCGAGCACGGCCGTGATGGCTGGCAGGCCCTCGACGGTGGCCGGGATCTTGATGAGGACGTTGTCCCGTCCGACCGCCGCAGCCAGCGCCCGGGCCGCCGCGATGGTGGCCTCGCAATCGCGGGCCAATCGGGGGTCCACCTCGATGGAGACCCGGCCGTCGACCCCGCCGGTCGCCGCGGCGACCGGGGCAAACAGGTCACAGGCAGCTCGGACGTCGTCGGTCGTCATCGCGAAGACGGCGCCGTCGGCATCCGCGCCGGCCGCGGCCAACGCCCTGATCTGCGTGGCATAGTCCGAGCTCGAGGTGATCGCCGCCTGGAAGATCGCGGGATTCGTCGTGACTCCGGTGACATGGCTGTCCCGGATCAACGCGGCCAACCCGCCGCCGGAGAGCCGGCTCCGGGACAGGTCGTCGAGCCAGATCGACACCCCGGCCCGAGCCAGGTCGCCGAGGTGGTCGAGGTGGTCTACCGGGAGGACGCCCGCTGGCGCGGTGGTGCTGTCGGCGGGGTCGGTCATGCCCGGGCCGCCTTGAGAGATGCCTTGGCGGCCGCGACGACAGCCTCTGGGGTGACCCCGAACTCGCGGAACAGGGTCGCGGCGTCGGCCGAGGCGCCGAAATGGTCGATGGCCACGATCCGACCGGCGTCACCGACGATCTCACGCCAGCCTTGGGACACCCCTGCTTCGATGCTCACCCGGGCGCGCACCGCGGCGGGCAGCACTTTCTCCCGGTAGCTGCGCGGTTGCTCGGCAAACCACTCACGGCAGGGCATCGACACGACCCGGGTGCGCACCCCGGACCGCTCCAGCCGTTCCCGGGCGGTCAGGGCGAGGGCCACTTCGGAGCCGGTGGCGACGAGGATGACCTCGGGCGCGGCGGTCCCGTCCGGCCCGCCGTCGATGAGCACGTAACCGCCCTTGCCGACGTTTCGGGCCGGCGCGTGCACCGTGCGGTCGAGGACCGGGACGTTCTGCCGGGACAGCGCCAGAGCCGCCGGTCGGGCCCGGCGCAGGATCTCCAACCACGCGTATACCGTCTCGTTGGCGTCGGCGGGGCGCACCACGTCCAGCCCGGGCATGGCCCGCAGCGACGCGAGGTGCTCGATCGGCTGGTGCGTCGGTCCGTCCTCGCCGAGGCCGATGGAGTCGTGGGTCCACACGAAGGTCACCGGCAGCTTCTGGATCGCGGCGAGGCGAACCGCGCCTCGCATGTAGTCCGAGAAGACGAGGAAGGTGCCGCCGTAGGGCCGGGTCAGTCCTTCGAGAGCGATCCCGTTGAGGATCGTGCCCATTCCGAACTCGCGGATGCCGAAGTGCAGGGTCCGTCCGTAGGGGCCACCGCGCCACTCGTGGGTCTGCCGACGGGCCGGCACGAAGGACGGTTCGCCGGCCATCGTCGTGTTGTTGGACTCGGCGAGGTCAGCCGAGCCACCCCACAGTTCGGGCAGGACTGGCGCCAGGGCGGAGAGCACCTTGCCAGAGGCGGCCCGGGTGGCGACTCCCTTGGTGTCGGCCGGCCAGCTCGGCAGGGCCCTGGCCAGGTTGGTGGGCAACTGTCCGGCGATCAGCCGGTCCAGCAGCGCGGCCCGCTCTGGTTGGGCCTTGCGCCAGGCGGCATACCGGCGGTCCCAGACCTTGCGCGCGGCCTTGCCGCGGGTGACCACCTTGCGGGCCTGGGTGAGCACCCGCGGTTCGACCGGGAAAGCCACCGCGGGGTCAAAGCCGAGGGCCGTCTTGAGGCCGGCAATCTCCTCGGCGCCGAGGGCCGAGCCGTGCGACTTGCCGGTGTTCTGCTTGGTCGGACACGGCCAGGCGATGATCGTGCGCAGGACGACGAGGGTCGGCTTGTCGGTGATCGCGCGGCCGGCCTCGATGGCGGCCAGCAGCGCGTCCACGTCCTCGACATAGCTCGCCCCATCGGCCACCTCACCCCGCCAGTCGATTGTCCGCACGTCCCAGCCGTATGCTGCGTACCGCGCCGCGACGTCCTCGCTGAAGGCGATGTCGGTGTCGTCCTCGATGGAGATCTGGTTCTGGTCGTAGATGACCGTGAGGTTGCCCAGTTCCTGGTGGCCGGCCAGGGCGCAGGCTTCGTGGGTGACGCCCTCCATGATGTCCCCGTCAGAGGCGAGCACGTAGACATGGTGGTCGAACACGCTCTCGCCGGGGGACGCCTCGGGGTCGAACAGGCCGCGCTGGCGACGTTGAGCCATCGCCATCCCGACGGCGCTGGCCAGCCCCGAGCCCAGCGGCCCGGTAGTGATCTCCACGCCGGCGGTGTGGTGCACCTCGGGGTGGCCGGGGGTGAGGCTGCCCCAGGTGCGCAGCGCCTGCAGGTCGCCGAGCTGCAGCCCGTAGCCGCTGAGGAAGAGCTGGACGTACTGCGTGAGGCTCGAGTGGCCGCAGGAGAGAACGAAGCGGTCCCGGCCCAGCCACTGCGGGTCACTCGGGTCGTGCCGCATGACCTGCTGGTAGAGCAGGTATGCCGCCGGCGCCAGCGAGATGGCCGTTCCCGGGTGACCGTTGCCCGCCTTCTGGACTGCGTCGGCAGCCAGCACCCGCGCGGTGTCGACGGCCCTGATGTCCAACTCGTTCCACCCGGTGGCTTCGACGCGGGGGCGGGGCAGTGCGCGGTCCCGGGCGGCGAGCAGTCGGGCGGTTGCCGAGGGGGGTGTCACGGGAGGCTCTCCTTCGGTCGGGGTGATCCAGCGGCAGCCTATTCCAGTGTCACGGCACACCCCCTCCTCGTGCCGGGTGTTGCCGCTACCCCGGTAGACTCACCGCTTGTGACCGCCGTCGATCCCCGCGCCGAGCTCGCCTCGCACCCGGGGGCGGCCGGCCGCGGCTTCTGGTTTCTGGTCGGTCAGTACGTGGCGCTCACCAAGCCCCGGATCATCGAGCTGCTGCTCATCACGACGGTCCCGGTGATGATCCTCGCGCAACGCGGCATACCGTCGGGGTGGCTCGTCCTGGCCACCCTCATCGGCGGGACGCTGTCGGCAGGTGCGGCGAACGCCCTCAACTGCGTCATCGACCGGGACATCGACGCCCTCATGAACCGCACCGCCAGCCGGCCGCTGGTCACCGGGACGATCTCGACGCGGTCGGCGGTCGTCTTCGGTTTCCTCCTTTGCCTGGTCGCGACCCTGGTTCTGGGAGTGTTCGTCAACTGGCTGTCGGCCTGGCTGGCGTTGGGTGCGTTCGCCTTCTACGTCGGTATCTATTCGGTCGTCCTCAAGCGGCGCACCCCGCAGAACATCGTCTGGGGCGGCGCGGCGGGATGTATGCCGGTGCTCATCGGCTGGTCGGCGGTGACCAACCGGGTCGACTGGCCGGCCTGGATCCTCTTCCTCGTCATCTTCTTCTGGACGCCGCCGCACTACTGGCCGTTGTCGATGAAGTTCAAGGACGACTATGCGGCGGCCTCGGTGCCGATGCTCCCGGTCGTCGCTCGCTTCGTCGTCGTCTCCCGCCAGATCCTGCTCTACTCGTGGGTCATGGTGCTCGTCTCGCTGGCCCTCATCCCGGTGGCCCCTATGGGTTGGGTGTATGCCGCCGGCGCGCTGATCTCCGGCGGGCTCTTCCTCGCCGAGGCGCACCGGCTGCACCACCATGCGCTGCTCGGTGCCTCGCAGACGGTGTTGCGGCCGATGCGGCTGTTCCACTACTCGATCACGTATCTCACCGTGCTCTTCGTCGCCGTCGCCATCGACCCCCTCGTGCACCTGCCGATCCCCGGCCTGGCGCGCTGACCGTCAGGAGTTCGTAAGGTCTCGGCAATGGCGTACGGCCGGGCCGCAGGCCACCCTTGACCCATGACCCGACGACTGCATCCTCCCGTCCTGACCATCGTTGCCCTGGCCTGCGCCGTGGGCCTCAGTAGTTGCGGGACGACCTCCTCGCCGGCGTCGACGCCGACCGCAGCGCAAACCGTAGCGTCGGCCATGACACCGAAGCCGAGCATGGCGACGGCCAACTCGATGGGCACGACGGTTGCCGCGCCGATGACCAAGGGCGCGTACCTCAGCTACGCCGACTACCAGTCATCGATGGCGGCCCGAGCCGGCACGACGGTGGTCCTCTTCTTCCACGCACCGTGGTGCCCGGACTGCCGGGCCACGGACGCCGCCCTCACGACCGCAGGCCTGCCCGATGGACTGACCGTCGTCAAGGTCGACTACGACTCGATGACTGACCTCAAGCAGCGGTATGGCATCACCCAGCAGCACACCTTCGTCCAGGTCGACGCCGCCGGCGCAGCCCTGAAGAAGTGGACCGGCAGCAAGGACGCGGCGGCTATCAAGGCACAGACGAGCTGATGACGGCCGTTGTCGGGGCGCTGGTCGCTGGGGTACTGACGACCCTCGCACCGTGCGTGTTGCCGCTGCTTCCGGTCATCGTCGGCGGCTCCGCGGTGGCCCGCCGCCGCAGGGCCGTCGTCATCACCGCCTCCCTCGGGGCGTCGATCACCCTGTTCACCCTCGTGCTCAAGGCCAGCACGACGCTGCTCGCGGTGGACCCCCGGGTGTGGTCCATGTTGTCCGGCGGTGTGCTCGTGCTGCTCGGCGTCGTGGCAGCGTTTCCTGATCTCTGGGAACGCCTCTCCGCGCGACTGGACCTTCAGGGGCGTTCCGACGCCCGGCTGCGTGCGGCCCGGGCCAGGGGTGGGCTGACCGGTGACGTGCTCACCGGGGCCGCCCTCGGGCCGGTCTTCTCCTCATGCAGTCCCCTCTACGGCTACGTCGTCGTGACGGTGTTGCCGGCACGGTTCGGCTACGGCCTGGTCCTGCTCGCGGCATACGTGCTGGGTCTGTGTGCGACCTTGCTGGCGGTCGCCCTCGCCGGGCGCAGACTCATCGCCCGGCTCGGATGGGCGGCCGACTCTCACGGAACGTTCCGCCGGGTCCTCGGAGTGGTCTTCATCATCGTCGGGGTGGCGGTCGCCCTCGGCTGGGATCGATCACTGCAAGCGTGGATTCTCGAGCACGCGCCCTTCGCGCCCTGGGAGCTGGACTCCGGCTTCATTCCTGGTCAGTGACCGCGGCCGGGTCGCCGACCTGGGAGTGCGCGCGTCTATCGCGCACCATCCTCGACGGCGTTGACCTGGCGAGGTGCTGACGATTCGAGGCGCGAACTCGACGAGTGCGTCGAGCGATGAGGTCAGACCGGGTTGCGGTAGAGGTTGAGTGTCCCGAAGGCGAGGGCGACGGCGAGCAGCGCGGCGAAGAGCATGTGGACCAGGACGAGCAGGATCGGCAGGCCGGTGAAGAACTGGGTGTAGCCGACGACGCCCTGCAACAGGCTGACGTGCAGCACCGACGTCCAGGATCGCTTGAGCCTGGCCAGCTCGGCCTCGGTCGCCGATCCCTCACCGCCGGCCTTGGCCAGGTGAACGGCGACGAGGACGGCGACGAGCAAGCCGATGAAGAGCATGACGACATCCGCGTGCAACCACGAGACGACCCGGGGATCGAAGCCGGTCCGCGCTGGGGTGTCCGCGTCGCCGGAGTGTGGGCCGGAGCCAGTCACCACGGTGCCGAGGGCGATGACGAGCATGCCGACCCCGAAGGTGGTCCAGGCCAGCTTCCGTGTGACGGCAGGCACGAGGGGCAGGCGCGCCAGGGCATCCCGGGGGTCCGCGTCGGCCGCGCCGCGCAGCATGGCCGAGGTGAGCGCGACGAGCACGATCGTCGCGAGGAAGTGGAAGGCGACGATGACCGGGTTGAGTCCGGTCCACACGGTGATCCCACCGACGACCGCCTCGATGAGGATGCCGGCGATGACCGCCCACCCGTAGCGATGCAGCCGCCTCCGTTGCGGGAAAGCCGTCTTGACGGCCCACAGCGCCAGCACGGCGATGACGATGAGCACGCCGGTGAGCAACCGATTGCCGAACTCGATGAACTTGTGGAAGCCCTCGGCTTGCGCGGCGATCGGCGTGAGCGAACCCTGCGCACAGGTCGGCCAGTCGGGACAGCCCAGGCCGCTGCCGGTCAACCGGACGACACCGCCGGTGACGATGATGAGGACCTCGGCCACGACGTTGGCGATGAGGATGGGACGGATCCAGGACGTTCGGACGACGGGAAGGGCCACGGACCCCAGCGTATGCCGCGCGCGGACTCCGTCCCGACGAGGGTGGCTGTCGAAGCGGTCAGTCCGACCAGCGGAAGGTCCGGCTCGCCAGGGCCGTGGCGCCCAGAGCCCACCCGAGCAAGATGACCAGCGGACCCCAGGCGAACGACCCTGCGGTGAAGGCCGCTCGCAGCCCGTCGGCCAAGGCGGCGGAAGGCAGGGCGCCGGCCACGGCGCCCAACGCCTCGGGCAGTTGGGTTCGCGGCACGAGGACGCCACCGAGGACGAGGAAGACGACCCAGAGCAGGTTGGCGACGGCCTGGACGCCCTCGGCCCGCAGCACCCCGGCCAGCAGTAGCGCCAGGGCCACGAACGCCCAGGTCCCTGCGACGAGGAAGACCAGCGCCAGGACGATCCCAGCCGGGACCGGACGCCAACCGAGGGCCAGTCCGACGCCGCCGATGACCGCCCACTGGATGAGTTCGACGCCGAGGGTGGCCGCGGCCTTGCCCCACAGCAGGCCGTCGCGGCCCAGGGGAGTGGTCCCGAGCAGGCGGAGCACGGCATACCGGCGGTCGAAACCCGTGGCGAT
>CAZNLX010000028.1:0-14025 GCA_964573925.1 uncultured Intrasporangiaceae bacterium | reverse complement strand
CGAGATAAGCTCACGTGACTGGAGTTCAGACGTGTGCTCTTCCGATCTCCCCGCTCAACACCTGCTACAACGCCCTCGACCGGCACGTCGAGCGGGGCCGGGGCGAGCAGGTCGCGCTGCACTACGACTCGCCCGTGACCGGACGCAAGGAGTCCTTCACGTATGCCGCGCTGCTCGGTCACGTCCGCCGGCTCGCCGGCGCGCTGGCCGGGGCCGGCGTCGGCAAGGGCGACCGGGTCCTGGTCTACATGCCGATGGTCCCCGAGGCGGTCTTCGCGATGCTCGCCTGCGCGCGGATCGGGGCGATCCATTCGGTCGTCTTCGGTGGTTTCGCTCCCGCCGAGGTGTCGGCCCGGGTCGACGACGCGAAACCCAAGGTCGTCCTCACCGCCTCGTGCGGCATCGAGCCGAGCCGGGTCGTTCCCTACCAGCCGTTCCTCGGCGAGGGGATCGCCCGCTCCGAGCACAAGCCCGACCTCGTCGTCTGCCTGCAGCGCGAGGTGGCTCCCGCCGAGTTGCTCGACGGTTGGGTGGACTGGGCCGAGTTCATCGCCGGTCCGGCCGGGGACGCCGGTGCCGACTGCGTCGAGGTCGCCGCCACCGACCCGCTCTACATCCTCTACACCTCCGGGACGACCGGGAAGCCCAAGGGCATCTACCGCGACAACGGTGGCCACGCGGTGGCCCTGCGCTGGTCGATGCGCAACATCTACAACGTCGAGCCCGGCGAGACGATGTTCACCGCCAGTGACGTCGGCTGGGTCGTCGGCCACTCCTACATCGTCTACGCCCCGCTGCTATCCGGGGCAACGACGATCCTCTACGAGGGCAAGCCGGTCGGCACGCCGGACGCGGGGGCGTTCTGGCGGATCATCGCCGAATACGGCGCGGTGACGATGTTCACCGCCCCGACGGCCTTCCGGGCGATCAAGAAGGAGGACCCGGAGGCGACCAAGCTCGCCGGTCACGACCTGTCCCACTTCCGCCAGTTGTTCCTCGCCGGCGAGCGGCTGGACCCGGACACCTACCACTGGGCGACCGAACGGCTCGGCAAGCCGGTCATCGACAACTGGTGGCAGACCGAGACCGGCTGGCCGATCGCGGCCAACTGCGTCGGCCTGGAGCGTCTGCCGATCAAGGCCGGCTCGCCCTCGGTGGCGGTGCCGGGCTACGACGTGCAGGTCCTCGACCCGATCGGTGACCAGTTGCCCGCGGGCACCGAGGGCGCCATTGCCATCAAGCTCCCGCTCCCACCGGGCACCTTCCCGACCCTGTGGCAGGACGACGAGCGTTACGTCTCCTCCTACCTGTCGGCCTACCCCGGCTACTACCTCACCGGTGACGGTGGCTACATCGACGAGGACGGCTACATCTACGTCATGGGCCGCACCGACGACGTCCTCAACGTCGCCGGGCACCGTCTGTCGACCGGATCGATCGAAGCGGCGCTGGCCGGTCACCCGGCCGTCGCCGAGTGCGCGGTCATCGGCGTCCGTGACGACTTCAAGGGCCAGATCCCGCGGGCCCTGGTCGTCCTCAAGACCGGCATCGACGCCGCAGCTGACGGCGAACGGATCTGCAAGGAGCTCGTCGAACGGGTGCGTGGCGAGGTCGGTGCGGTTGCCTCGCTTCGTCAGGTCGACATCGTCGGGGCGCTGCCCAAGACCCGCTCGGGCAAGATCCTGCGCAAGACGATGCGGGAGATCGCCGACGGTCACACCCCCGCCGTTCCCGCGACCATCGAGGACGCGGGCGTCCTGGACCGGCTCAAGCCGATCCTGCACCCGGAGGGCTGACCGAGCTCACCGGCGGGGCGACGCGGCATACCGCGTCGGCGGTGCGGCCAGCCCGCGGACGGGTGTGCCGTGCAGGCGCGGTCATTTGCGACGATCGTGCGGTGCTGGGCGCGCTGCAGGGCTTCACGACGATCTCCGCGGTCGTCGCGGTCGGCTTCCTGCTCGCCCATGTCGGGGTGCTCGGCTTGGCGGCTCGCCAGATCCTCGCCGACGTCGCCTTCTTCGTCGCCTCGCCCGCCCTGCTGCTCGTCGTGTTGGCCAAGGCCCCGGTGGGGCAGGTGCTCTCGTCCGGGCTGCTCGTCGCGGCGCTCTCGTCGGTGGCGGTCATGGCGGTCGCGGCGGCGCTGGCCCGTTGGCGCTGGCGTCTGGGGCTCGGCGAGACGGTCATGGCCGGGCTGTGTTCGGGATACGTCAATTCCGGGAACCTCGGGTTGCCGATCGCCTTCTACGTCCTCGGCGACTACACCTATGCCGCCCCGGTCCTGCTCTATCAACTCCTGCTGCTCACCCCGCTGAGCATGACCGTCCTGGACTCGACTCTCCCCGGGGCGTCGTCGGGGTTGGCCGCACGCCTGGCCGGCCTGTTCCGCAATCCCATCACCGTGGGCGCGCTCATCGGACTGGTCCTGTCGGTGACCCAGGTCCAGTTGCCGTCGGTGCTGCTCGACCCGATCACCCTTATCGGGAACCTCGCGGTGCCGTGCATGCTCATCGCCTTCGGGGTTGCCCTGCGGTTGGGCCAGCGGCCGGGGGAGGACCTGGACCGGGTCGCCGCGCTCTCGGGCCTCAAACTCGTCGGTATGCCGCTCGCGGCGGCGGTCATCGGAGCGGCGCTGGGGCTGCGCGGGCACGACCTCTTCGCGGTCGTCGTCATGGCCGCCCTGCCGACGGCGCAGAACATCTTCACCTACTCACTGCGCTACGACCGGGCGGTCTACCTCACCCGCGACACGATCTTCGTGACCACGCTGGGTTCGGTGCCGGCGATCCTCGTGGTGACGCTGGCCTTTCACGGCCGGTGACCGCACGGCCCGGTGACCGCACGGCCGGCCGCGGCGGCCTGGAGTGCCTGCCCCCTGGTCAGTGTCCGGTCAGCGCGGACAGGACTCGCCCCAGCACGGCTGGACGTCCGGTCAGCGACTCCTCGGCGTCGGCCCAGCCGGCCATCCGCAAGCCGGCGTTGACGCCGAGCCAGCGCACCGGCTCGGGCTCCCATGAGGGGCAGCGATGCCCGACCCAGGGCAGCCGGGTGAGTTCGGTCGAGCGCCCGAGGATGAGGTCGGCCAGGGTCCGCCCGGCGAGATTGCTCGCGGCGACCCCGTCGCCGACGTAGCCACCGGCCCAGCCCAGCCGGGCCACCGGGTCGTAGCCGACGGACGGGTGCCAATCCCGGGCGATGCCCAGCGGTCCGCCCCAACGGTGTGTGACGGCATACCCGCGCAACACCGGGAAGAGCTCGTGAAGGGTCCGCTCCAACTCGGCGAAGACCCTCGGCTCGGAATCGAACTCGGGCCGGATCGCCGACCCCCAGTGGTAGGGGGCGCCCCGGCCGCCGAAGGCGATCCGGTCGTCGCTGGTGCGTTGGCCGTAGATGATGACATGCCGGTGGTCGGCGAAGGTCTCCCGGCCGGACAGCCCGATCTCGTCCCAGACCGACGCGGGCAGCGGCTCCGTGGCGATCATCAGCGAGTAAACCGGCGCCACCCGGCGACGCAGCCCGGACAATCGTGCGGTCCAGGCCTCGGTCGCCCGGATCGTGTGCCCGGTGCGGACCGTTTCACCCGACTCAAGGACCACTCGGCCCGGCGAAGCGGAGGCGACCCGGGCTCCCTCGACGATCAGTCCCTCACGCGAGCGCACCGCAGCGGCCAGCCCGTCGACCAGGCGTCGGGGATGCACCCGGGCGCAGTGCGGGTTGTAGGTCGCCCCGAGCATCCCGTCCATCCGAACCCGCTCACGGGCGCTCGGCAGATCCAGCCAGACCGTGCCGTCACCCCACTGGGTCCCGGCCGCGGCATACTCGCGAGCGCGCTCCACCTGAGCGGGGGAGCGCGCGGCGAGGACCACGCCGCCCTGGGCGAAGCTCGCGTCGATCCCCTCGTCCGTCGCGACCCGTCCGACCTCGACGACCGTGTCGCGCAATGCCGCGCCCATGGACCGCGCTGCAGCAGCGCCGGATTCGCCGGCGAGAGTGCTCATCGGGACCGGCCAGAGCGCGGACACCCAGCCACCGTTGCGCCCGCTGGCCCCGAAGCCGACGTGCTCGGCCTCCAGGACGAGCACCGACAGCTGCGGTTGCCGGGCCAGCAAGTAATAGGCCGTCCACAACCCTGTGTAGCCAGCTCCGACGACGGTGACGTCCGCCTCGGCGGGCAGCGGCGCGGCATACCCGGTCCGGTCGCTGAGAGACCGGGGTGACGGTATGCCGTCCCCCCACCACAAGGGGTGACTCATAGGTGCGCTTCGGCGCCCTTGAGGACCGAGCGGAGGGTGTCGGCGATGAGGTCGAACTCGGTCTGGCCGATGATGAGCGGGGGAGCGAGCTGGATCACCGGGTCACCCCGGTCGTCGGCCCGGCAATAGAGCCCGGAGTCGAAGAGTGCCTTGGACAGGTAGCCGCGCAGCAACCGCTCGCACTCGGCATCGTCGAAGGTCGCCCGGGTCGCCTTGTCCTTGACGAGCTCGATGCCATAGAAGAAGCCTTCGCCTCGGACGTCGCCGACGATCGGCAGGTCGAGCAGGCCTTCGAGCGCGGCACGGAAGGCGGGTGCGGTCTCGCGGACGTGGGCGTTGATCCCTTCCCGCTCGAAGATGTCGAGGTTGGCCATGGCGATGGCGCACGAAATCGGGTGTCCGCCGAAGGTGTATCCGTGCGGGAAGTAGGTCAGCCCGTGCCGGAACGGCTCGAAGAGCCGGTCGCTGACGATCATGCAGCCCAGCGGCGCGTAGCCGGAGGTCACTCCCTTGGCCGTGGTGATGATGTCGGGGACGTAGCCGAGCTGGTTGCAGGCGAACCAGTCGCCGATCCGGCCGAAGGCGCAGATCGTCTCGTCGGACACGAGCAGGACGTCGTACTCGTCGCAGATCTCGCGGACCCGTTCGAAGTAGCCGGGTGGCGGCGGGAAACAGCCACCGGAGTTCTGCACCGGCTCGAGGAAGACTGCGGCGACGGTCTCCGGGCCCTCGAATTCGATGGCCTCGGCGATCCGGTTGGCGGCCCACAGCCCGAAGGCCTTGGGGTCCTCGCGCAGGTGCTCCGGGGCGCGGTAGATGTTCGTGTTGGGGACCTTGTGGCCACCCGGGACGAGGGGCTCGAAGACCGCCTTCGCCGCCGGGATGCCGGTGATCGACAAGGCCCCCTGCGGAGTGCCGTGATAGGCGATCGACCTTGAGATGACCTTCGTCTTGAGCGGCTTGCCGACGAGCTTGTAGTACTGCTTGGCCAGCTTCCAGGCGGACTCGACCGCCTCTCCGCCGCCGGTGGTGAAGAAGACCCGGTTGAGGTCGGCGGGCGCGTAGTGGGCCAGCCGCTCGGCCAGCTCGATGGCTCGAGGGTGGGCGTAGGACCACAGCGGGAAGTAGGCGATCTTGCCGAACTGGGTCATCGCCGCATCGGCGAGTTCCTGGCGGCCGTGCCCGACCTGCACGGTGAACAGCCCGGCCAGGCCATCGAGGTACCTATTGCCCCGGTCGTCCCAGATGTAGGCACCCTCGCCCTTGACGATGAGCGGGACGTTGTGGGTGCCGTCGTGGCCCTCGAATGTGGAGTGCCGGGTGAAGTGCATCCACAGGTGGTCACGGGCGGCCTCGGAGTAGAGCTTGCCGGTGCCGGTGTGGTAGTCGGAGCTGGGCTCCCAGATCTCGTTCGGGTAGATCGTCATCGTGTGCCCCAGTTGTAGTGCTGCTTGTTGAGTTCGAGGTAGACGAAGGTCTCCGTCTCGGCGACGCCCGGCAGGGTCCGCATCCGGTGCGAGATCACCTCGAGCAGGTGGGCATCGTCCTCACAGACCACCTCGGCGAGCAGGTCGAAGCTGCCGGCCGTCGTCACGACGTAGTCGACCTCGGGAATGGCGCTGACGGCCTCGGCCACCGGGCCGATGTCGCCGCGCACCTTGATGCCCACCATCGCCTGGCGTTGGAAGCCCACGTGCAGCGGGTCGGTGACGGCGACGATCTGCACGACGCCACCGTCGATGAGCTTCTGCACCCGCTGGCGCACGGCCGCCTCGGACAGACCCACGGCTGTCGCGATGGCGGCATACGAGCGGCGGCCGTCCTCCTGCAACTGCTCGATGATCGCCTTGGCGGTGGCATCGAGAACCTGCCGGGTGCGGGGCCGAGTCCGGTGGCGTGGCGCCGGTGCCGAAGTCATGGGGCCTGATGGTGCCCCCACACCGGCCACGAAAGCAAGGGCTTGCACCAGACGACACGTGCGGAATCTGTCGTTCGACGTGTGCACAGCGCTGAAAATCAACTCGACGGCGGCGTGCCACTACCGAAAACCGCTGTGGGGGGCTACATTGCCCGAAACCGCGTCTCGGCTCGGGAGCCGGCGGCGAGTCCAACGGAGGATGACATGTCGGATGCCCCGCGCATACTGCGCAATCACATCGGCGGCGAGTACGTCGACGCCGCGACCGACGCGCGCAGCGACGTCGTCAACCCTGCCACGGGCCGGGTCGTCGCGTCCGCCGCGATCTCGGGCCAGCAGGACGTCGACCGGGCGTATGCCGCGGCGTCCTCTGCGTTCGCCGAGTGGGGCCGCACGACGCCCCGCCAGCGCCAGGAGGCCCTGCTGAAGTTCGCCGCCGCGGTCGAGGCCCGGGCCGAGGATTTCGTCCGGCTCGAGGGTGAGAACACCGGCAAGCCCAACGCGCTCACCGCGAGCGAGGAGGTGCCGCCGATGCTCGACCAGATCCGCTTCTTCGCCGGCGCCGCTCGGGTGCTCGAGGGTCGGTCCGCGGGCGAGTACATGCCCGGGCACACCTCGTGGATCCGCCGGGAGCCGATCGGGGTCATCGGTCAGGTCACCCCGTGGAACTACCCCATGATGATGGCGGTTTGGAAGATCGCCCCGGCCCTGGCCGCCGGCAACACCGTCGTCCTCAAGCCAAGCGACACCACGCCAGAAACGACCCTGCTGATGGCCGAACTGGCCGCGGACTGCTTCCCGGCAGGTGCCTTGAACGTCGTCACCGGTGACCGGGACACCGGCCGGATGGTCGTCTCGCACCCCCGTGCCGACATGGTCGCCATCACCGGATCGGTGCGCGCCGGTTCGCAGGTCGCGGCCGCGGCGGCCGAAGGGCTCAAGCGGGTCCACCTCGAGTTGGGCGGCAAGGCGCCGGTCGTCGTCTTCGACGACGCGGACATCGAGGCGGCCGTCGAAGGGATCGCGATCGCCGGCTACTTCAACGCGGGTCAGGACTGCACCGCGGCGACCCGCGTGCTCGCCGGACCGGGGATCTACGACGACTTCGTCGCAGCCCTCGGGGAGTATGCCGCGAACTCCGCCAAGGTCGGTATGCCGGACGACGAGGACGCGCTCTTCGGTCCGGTCAACAACCCCGCCCAGTTGGAGCGGGTCACCGGCTTCCTCAACCGCGTTCCGGCGCACGCCTCCGTGGTGGCCGGTGGCTCGAGGGTCACCTCGCTGGGCGACGGCTACTTCATCGAGCCCACGGTCCTGGCCGGGCTGCGTCAGGACGATGAACACATCCAGAACGAGATCTTCGGTCCGGTCATCACGGTGCAGCGCTTCGCCGACGAGGACGAGGCGATCCGGTGGGCCAACGGGGTCGACTACGGGTTGGCCTCGTCGGTGTGGACGAAGGACTTCGGGCGGGCCATGCGGGTGTCCCGCGCGCTGGACTTCGGGTGTGTGTGGATCAACACCCACATCCCGATCGTTGCGGAAATGCCGCACGGCGGATACAAGAACAGTGGCTACGGCAAGGACCTGTCGATGTACGGGTTGGAGGACTACACCCGTATCAAGCACGTCATGGCCAACATCGAAGCCTGACCAGCGGTTCCCGCCTCCGGGCCCGTTCCTCCCCGACGAGCCACCACCTCAGAAGTTCCCAGGGCCTGCGCCACCGCGGCGCAGCCTCGATCGGAAGGAACGACGCATGCGTCGACGCATACCTCCTCAGGACCCGATGGTCCGCCAATTGGCGGCAATGGCCCGGCCCTCGGTCACCCGCCGTTCGTTGCTCGCCGGAGCCGGGATGGGGGCGGTGGCTGCCGGTCTCAGCGCCTGCGCGCCGCCGCTGCCGCCGTTCGGGACGCCGACCGCATCGGGCACTGCCACCGGAGCCGTCGCGGCGGCGCCGAGCCCGGCGCTGCCGACGGACAAGTCCGCCACGGAGAAGACCGTCGCGTGGGCCAACTGGACGGCATACCTGGACTATGACGAGGAGAAGAAGAACTACCCGACCCTCGAAGCGTTCATCAAGGAGACCGGGATCAAGGCCTCTTACACCGAGGACATCGATGACAACGACTCCTACGTCAGCAAGATCCGGCCGCAGCTGCAGGCCAGCCCCCGACAGGACATCAACCGGGACATCTTCACCCTGACCGACTGGATGGCCAACCGGGTCATCCGCGACGGTCTCGTCCAGCCTCTGGACCTCATCCGGATGCCGCACGTGAGCAACCTCCGCGAGTCGCTCATGGACGTCTCCTTCGACCCGGGCCGCCAGTACTCGCTGACCTGGCAGAGCGGCTTCGCCGGGATCGGCTACGACCGCAGCAAGGTCGGCCGCGACCTCAAGAGCCTCTCGGACCTCTGGGCCCCGGACCTGCGGGGCAAGGTCACCGTGCTGTCCGAGATGCGCGACACCCTGGGACTCATCATGCAGCAGCAGGGCGTCGACATCTCGGGCGCGTTCACCAAGGACCAGATCGCCAACGGGATGGCCGAGGTGACCAAGCGGATCGCCGACGGCAACATCCGCCGGGTCAAGGGCAACGCCTACATGGAGGACCTCAAGAGCGGCAACGCCATCGCCGGCATCGTCTGGAGCGGTGACCTGTTCATCCTGCGGGCCGAGACCGAGAACGAGAACTGGGAGTTCGTCATCCCCGACTCCGGCGGCACGCTGTGGAGCGACAACATGATGATCCCCATCACCTCGACCCACCGGCGCAACGCCATGGCGCTCATGGACTACTACTACCGCCCCGAGGTGGCGGCCGAGGTGGCGGCATACGTCAACTATGTCTGCCCGGTCATGGGGGCCCAGGAGATCCTCGCCAAGGAAGACCCCGAACTCGCCGAGAGCCCGTTCATCTTCCCGTCCGAGCAGTGGATCAAGGACCACAAGATCCAGGGCTTCCGCGCGTTGAACGCTCAGGAAGACGCCGAGTACTCGGCGATGTGGGCAAAGGTGGTGGGGAACTGATGGCCGAGTTCCGGCAAGCCAAGGGCGACCTCGTCCTCGAGAACGTCACGAAGAGCTTCACCAACTTCACTGCGGTCGACGACCTGTCGCTCACCGTGCCTCGGGGGGCGTTCTTCGCGCTGCTCGGCCCGTCCGGCTGCGGCAAGACGACGACGCTGCGGATGGTCGCCGGCCTCGAACAGCCGACCAAGGGCCGGATCCGCATCGGGGACACCGACCTCACCGGCTCGCGCCCTTACGAGCGGCCGGTCAACACCGTCTTCCAGTCCTACGCGCTCTTCCCGCACCTCACCGTGCGGGACAACGTCGCCTTCGGCCCCAAGCGACGCGGCGCCAAGGACGCGCTCGCCCAGGCCGACAAGACCCTGGAGCTCGTCCAGCTCACGCACCTCGCCGGCCGGAAGCCGACCCAGTTGTCCGGTGGGCAGCAGCAACGGGTCGCCGTCGCGCGGGCCCTGGTCAACCATCCCGAGGTGCTTCTGCTCGACGAACCGCTCGGCGCGCTGGACCTCAAGCTCCGTCGTGAGATGCAGGTCGAACTCAAGCGGATCCAGACCGAGGTCGGGCTCACCTTCGTCCACGTCACCCACGACCAGGAGGAGGCCATGACGATGGCCGACACGGTCGCGGTGATGAACCTCGGGCGGATCGAACAGATGGGTCCGCCGGAGGTCCTCTACGACCTGCCGCGGACCAAGTTCGTCGCCAACTTCCTCGGCCAGTCGAACATCCTCACCGGACATGTCGACGACACCGACGGCGACTCCATCGTCGTGTCGGCCGCGCACCACAAACTACGGTTGCGCCGGAGTCGTGCGGCGGCCGGCGAGGGTGACATTGCCTTCGGGGTCCGTCCCGAGAAGACCCGCATCCACGACGCCGACCCGGGCCCCGCCGCTGCCGGCAACAGCATCGGCCCCGGCACCCTCGTCGACGTCTCCTTCACGGGCGTGGCGACCCAGTACCTCGTCGATATCCCCGAGGCCGGCCGGTGGGCCGTCTACGAGCAGAACCTCGACCTCGAGCGGATCGAGAGCCGTCCCGGTGACACGGTGTGGATCAGTTGGGACCCCGGGCACGCCTTCGGGGTGCGTCCGTGAGCGCGCTCGCCCACATCGGCGGCAGCACGAGCGGCACCTCGGCTCCTGCACCAGCCCAGTCCACCAAGCGGGGCGGCAAGCTCGCCTACCTCTTGCTGCTCCCGGGCCTGCTGTGGCTCATCGCCTTCTTCGTCGTGCCGCTCGTGCAGCTGTTCACCGTGTCGCTGCAGTCGCGCTTCCCCGGCTACCCGGGCTACTACTACCGCGACGTCAACGTCGGCAACTACGTCCAGGCCGTCGTCGACTACTGGCCGCACTTCGTGCGCTCGATCCTGTATGCCGGTGCGGCCACCCTGCTGGCCTTTGTCCTGGCCTACCCGCTGGCCTACGCCATGGCCTTCAAAGCCGGCAAGTGGCGCGGGGTGATGATGATCTGCGTCATCGCGCCGTTCTTCACCTCGTTCATCTTGCGCACCATCGCCTGGCGGCAGATCCTCTCCGACGAGGGGTGGATCGCCCAGACGCTCGGCCACCTCAACGTGCTGCCCGGCGGGCACATCACCGAAACCTGGGTCGCGGTCGTGGCCGGCCTGACCTACAACTTCCTGCCGTTCATGGTCCTGCCGATCTACGCCAGCCTGGAGCGGGCCGACCCGAAGGTCATCGAGGCCGGCGGTGACCTCTACGCCAACGGCTTCACCACCTTCCGGACGGTGACCCTGCCGATGTCGATGCCGGGCGTGCTCGCCGGCACCCTGCTCACCTTCATCCCGGCGGCCGGCGACTACGTCAACGCCGAGCTGCTCGGCTCGGACATCACGACGAAGATGGTCGGCAACGGCATCGAGAGCCAGTTCTTCCGGGTCGTCGACGGCTATCCGACCGCCGCCGCACTGAGCTTCACCCTCATGGCGGCGATCCTCGCGCTCGTCTTCCTTTACGTGCGCAAGTACGGGACGGAGGAACTGCTGTGAGCACCGCCCAGCGCGTGAAGTTCTGGTTCGCCGAGCGGTTCGCGATGATCGTCGCGATCCTCGTGCTCGGCTACCTCTTCCTCCCGGTCGCCTACACGTTCGTCTTCTCGTTCAACAACTACAAGAAGTCGAACATCTCCTGGAACCCCGAGGGATCGCCCACGCTCGATCACTGGCGGGACCCCTTCGGCCCGGCCGGCATCAAGGAGGCCCTCATCACCTCGCTGTGGGTCGGCCTCATCGCCACGACGATCGCGACGATCCTGGGGACGATGCTCGCCTTCGCCCTCGTGCGGCACTCGTTCAAGGGCAAGGCAGCGGGCAACATCCTCGTCTTCGTCCCGATGGCCACCCCCGAGATCGTCCTCGGTGCCTCCCTGCTGACGATCTTCGTCCAGGGGTTCAACCAGATCGGTCTCAAGCTCGGCTTCTGGACGATCGTCATCGCCCACATCATGTTCTGCCTCAGCTTCGTCGTCGTCACGGTCAAGGCCCGGCTGCAGAGCCTCGACCCGCGTCTCGAGGAGGCCGCGCAGGACCTGTATGCCGGTCCGTCGAGCACCTTCTGGCGGGTCACCTTCCCGCTCGTCCTGCCGGGCATCGTGTCCGCGGCCCTGCTGTCGTTCTCGCTGTCCTTCGACGACTTCATCATCACGAACTTCGTCTCCGGTGACACGAACACCTTCCCGAAGTTCGTCTACGTGTCCTATCTGCGGGGAATCCCCGCTCAGGCCAACGTCATCGGTTTCTCGCTGTTCCTCTTCGCCGTCCTGCTCGTCATCCTCGGACAGGTCATCGGCTCCCGGAGGCGGTCGGCCGCCTGAGCGCGGACCGGCTCGGCGGCATACCCAGTCCATCTCACAGAAAGCGGAAGGATAGCTCGTGCGGATCCTCATGGTCGGCGCCGGAGGGGTCGGCGACGCCGCAGCGCGGATCGCCGTCGAACGCGACTTCTTCGAGGTCCTCGTCGTCGCCGACTACGACCTGAGCCGGGCTCAGGCGACGGTCGCGGCGGCGAGCGCCCGCCGGGCAGGGGAGCGGCGTCTGGTCGCGGCTCAGGTGGACGCCTCGAACGCTGAGGCCGTCGCCGCCCTGATCCGCGAGCACTCAGTGACGCATGTTCTCAACGCCGTCGACCCGCGATACGTCATGCCGATCTTCACCGGGGCGAAGGCGGCCGGCGCGGACTACCTCGACATGGCGATGTCCTTGTCCGGCAAACACCCCGAGCGTCCCTATGAGCTGACCGGCGTCATGCTCGGCGAGCAGCAGTTCGCCCAGTCCGCCGACTGGGAGGCCGACGGTCGGCTCGCCCTCGTGGGCATCGGGGTCGAACCCGGCCTGTCCGACGTCTTCGCCCGGTATGCCGCCGACCACCTGTTCTCGTCGATCGACGAACTGGGCACCCGGGACGGGGCCAACCTCGTCATCCGCGACGAGACCGGCAAGGAGATCTTCGCCCCCGGCTTCTCCATGTGGACGGTCATCGAGGAGTGCCTCAATCCGCCGCTGGTGTGGGAGCGCCAGCGGGGATGGTTCACAACTGCGCCGTTCAGCGAGCCGGAGGTCTTCGACTTCCCGGAGGGCATCGGCCCGGTCGAGTGCGTCAACGTCGAGCACGAGGAGGTCGTCCTCATGCCGCGCTGGGTGGACGCCCGGCGGGTGACCTTCAAGTACGGCCTCGGCGAGCAGATGATCGGCATCCTGCGGGTGCTCAACGACCTCGGCCTGGACCGGACCGATCCGGTGTCGGTCAAGGGAGTGAGCGTGTCGCCACGGGATGTCGTCGCGGCCTGCCTGCCCGACCCGGCGACCATCGGGCCCCGGATGACCGGCAAGACCTGTGCCGGGCTCTGGGTGACCGGAACCGGGCGGGACGGGGCGGCGCGGGAGGTCTACCTCTACCACGTCGTCGACAACGAGTGGTCGATGACGCAGTACGGCGCCCAGTGCGTCGTCTGGCAGACCGCGGTCAACCCGATCATCGCCCTCGAACTGCTGGCCAACGGAGTGTGGCAGGGGGCCGGTGTCCTGGGCCCGGAGGCCTTCGACGCCCTCCCCTTCCTCGACCTGCTCGCCGCCGCCAAGCCCGACGGCTACGGCTCGCCATGGGCCATGCAGGAGCGCGTCCCGACCGGCGCGCCCTCCTAGGATCGATGTCATGACTCGCTACGGCGCGCAGTTCGGGCCGGACGTCACCTTCCTGGGCGTCCCCCGGTGCGATCTCGACGAGGAGAGCACGTATGCCGCCGCCGATGTCGTCATCCTCGGCGCACCGTTCGACGGGGGAACCTCGCACCGGCCGGGCACCCGCTTCGGACCCCTGGCGATCCGCACCACCGACTACCTCGCCCACGACGGCTCGCGCCCGTCGCTGGCCCTGCGGGTGGATGGGCTGAGGGACCTACGCGTGCTCGACGCGGGGGACGTCGAGTGCCCGCCCGGGCACATCGAGACCGCCCTGCGGCGGATCGAGGGAGCCGTCGAGAAGATCGCCCAGGCCGGTGCGATCCCGCTCGTGCTCGGCGGGGACCACTCGATCGCCTACCCGGACGCCAAGGGCGTGGCCAACGTCCTTGGACTCGGCCGGGTCTCGATGATCCATTTCGACGCCCACGCCGACACTGGGGACATCGAGTTCGGCTCACTGTGGGGTCACGGCCAACCGATGCGCCGGCTCATCGAGTCCGGTGCCGTGCGCGGTGACCGGTTCCTCCAGGTGGGGCTGCGTGGCTACTGGCCCGGGCCAGTAGCAGATCGGAAGAGCACACGTCTGAACTCCAGTCACGAACGCTTATCTCGTATG
>CAZNLX010000027.1:0-14211 GCA_964573925.1 uncultured Intrasporangiaceae bacterium | reverse complement strand
CCCGCGGTTCGCCGACCTCAACGCGGCCAGGCACATGGACAATGTCACGGTCCTGCGCGCCGTTGACGAGGCCCGCCACCGGCTTCTCGGCTTCGGCACCGAAGGCGGGTCGGTCTTCGGTGGAGGTCTGCTCGACCGGGCTCCGGCCACCGTCCAGCCCCTCGTCGTCGGCCACCGGATCAACTACCTGCGCGAGCTGACCGTCGCCGCCGAGCCCCTGGAACTCACCCTCTGGGTATGCCGCCTGGGCCGGACCTCCTTCGATGTCGCCACCGAGGTGCGCCAGCGGGCCGGCGGCCCGCTCGCGGCGGTCGCCGTCTCGTCGCTGGCGACCGTGGACGTTGCGGCTGGACGCCCATGGGAGCTGGCCGGCGAGGCCCGGGATGCGCTCGCGGCATACCTCGGCGCGGTCCCGACCTTGCGCTGACGGGAGGGCATGTAGGGTCACCACGTGGCCGACATCGCCTATCCGATCGCCGAGCGGACCCTGCCCAACGGGCTGCGGGTCATCGTCTCGGAGGACCGGACGGTGCCGTCGGTGACGGTGAACCTCTGGGTCAAGGTGGGTTCTCGCGACGAGGTTCCCGGCCGGACCGGCTTCGCCCATCTCTTCGAGCACCTCATGTTCCAGGGCTCACGCAATGTCGCCTCCGGCGAGCACTTCTCCGCTCTCATGGCGGTTGGCGGTCGGCTCAATGCGACGACCTGGTTCGACCGGACGAACTACTTCGAGACCGTCCCCAGCGGCGCACTGGAACTGGCCCTGTGGCTGGAGGCCGACCGGCACGGCCGGCTGCTCGACGCGCTCACCCAGGACAACCTCGACAACCAACGCGACGTCGTCAAGGAGGAGAAGCGCCAGCGCTACGACAACGCTCCCTACGGGCACGCACTGCGCGACGTCTACGCGACGATCTTCCCGGAAGGTCACCCCTACCATCACCCGACGATCGGGTCGATGGAGGACCTCGAGGCCGCGACCCTCGACGACGTGCATGCCTTCTATTCCACCCACTACGGCCCGAACAACAGCGTGCTCACCCTCGTCGGCGACGTCTCGCCGGAGCAGGGCTTCGCTGCGGTCGAGCGCTACTTCGGCCCGCTGCCGCCCTCCGCGATCCGCCGGGAAGAGGGCGGTATGCCGCCGCTGCCGCCGCTCGCGGGCCCGGTGCGGCTCGAGCGGTCCAAGCCGGTGCCCAACGACCGGATCTACCTGGCCTTCCGGCTGCCGGCCGACGCGACCCCCGGGTTCTATGCCGCGGGGCTGGCCCTGGACGCCATCGGCGGGTTGTCCTCCTCCCGGCTGGTTGAACGATTGGTCCGCGAGGAGCAACTCGTCACCGGCCTCACCGCGCACCCGATGGGCATGGCCGGTGGAGTGTCTCTCGGACTCATCTCCGCCGACATCACCGCGGGGGTCGACCCGGCGGTCGTCGAACGCGAGATCTGCGACGAACTGGAACGGTTCGCCGACACCGGACCGACCGAGATCGAGATGGAGGCATCGATCGCCGAGACCGAGCGGGCCTGGCTGTCCGCCCTCGCCGGTCACGACGACCGGGCCGACCACATCAGCCACTACACGGCGCTGCACGACGCCCCGGCATACGTCAACACCTTCCTGGCCCACGCGCGAGCGGTGACGGCCGAACAGGTCCGCCAAGCCGCCGCCGACCATCTCGCCCCGTCGTCCAGGGCGGTCGTCGCCTATCTCGCGACCCGCGGGGAGGCATCGTGACCGGAGTCCCGCCCCGCGAGCACAGCCCCGTCCCCGACGCGCTGCCTCGCCCGGACGTGGTCCCGCCGCAGCCTTACGAGCTGCCGGTTCCGGACCGGTTCACCCTGTCCAACGGGGCGACCGCACTGGCCTTCCACCTGCCCGGCCAGTACGTCGTGTCGGTCCGGGTCGCCGTGCCGATGCCGTTGCGGGTCGAGCCCCGCGAGGTGGAGGGTGTCGCCACCATCATGGCGCGCACCCTCGACGAGGGCACCGCGCGGCATACCTCGATCGAGTTCGCCCGGCTGCTGGAGCGGCGTGGGGTCGCGATCGGCTGCGGGGTGGGCGACTCGGGTCTGTCCATCGAACTCGACGTCGCCAAGGGCAACCTCGACTACGGGCTCGACCTGCTGCGCCAGTGTCTGGCCGAGCCGGCCTTCCCGCAGGACGAGGTGGACCGCCAGGTGACCACCCGGCTGGCCGAGATCGAGCAGGAGCGCTCGATCTCCGCGGCGCGGGCCGCGGCCGAGTTCGCCGCGACCTTCTTCGACGGCACCGCCCGGGCGTCCCGACCGGTCGGGGGCACCGCGGGCACCGTTTCGGCGATCACCCGGGAGGCCGTCGTCGCCTTCCACCGCGAGCATGTCGCCCCGGCTGAGGCGACCGTCGTCATCGCCGGCGACCTCAGTGGCCTGGACGCTCGCGTGGTGCTCGAGGCCGGGCTGGGGCAGTGGCGCACTGCTCCCGAGTACGTCAGTCCTGGTCCCTGGCTGAGCAACCCGCTCGCGGCGGACCGGGCCCGGATCGTCGTCGTCGACCGTCCCGAGTCGGTTCAGTCCGAGATCATGGTCGGCACGCCCGGGCCGGACCGGCACCACCCCGGCGGTTGGGCCCCGTTCCCGGTGCTCGGCTTCCTCATGGGGGGCTCCCCGACGGCCCGGATCGATGCGGTGCTGCGCGAGGACAAGGGCTACACCTACGGCATTCGCGCCACCTTCCGGCCGCGCCGGCGAGGTGGGGTCTTCGTCGCCGCGGGGAGCGTGCGCTCCGAGGTGACCGCCGACGCCTTGCGGCTGCTGCTGGACGTCCTCGACGGAGCCCGGGACGGGTTCTCCGCCGACGAGGTCGCCGAGGCTGCCCAGTTCCTCGTCCTCACCGCTCCGAGCCGCTACGCCACCGCGGACACCGTCGCGGACGAGGCGGCCAACCTCTCCTACGACGGGCTGGACACCGCGTTCACCAGCCGCAACCTGCGCGAGGTGGCGGCGATGGATGCCGAACGGGCGCTCGCGGCATACCGGGAGTTCGTCGACGGACGCTGGACCGTCGTGCTCGTCGGGGACGCGGCCGGTTTCGTCGAGGACCTGCGGGCCCTCGGCCGCGGCGACGTCACGGTCGTGCCGAACTAGCCCCGACTAGAGTCGGGCGTATGCCGCCGTCGGCCCTCGTCGTGGACAGCCCGATCGGCCCGCTGCGGCTGGAGTCGGCCGACGGTGTGGCGCTCAGCGCGATCCGCTTCGAGGGGGAACCGGCCTGGCCGGACGCCCAGGCCGACTCGCCGGCCGCCAGCGCTGCCCCCGGCGGGACCCTCGACGACGTTGCCGTCGAACCGCCGGCCCAGGTGCTGGTTCGGGCGGCCGAGCAGCTCGCGGCATACTTCGCCGGTCGGCTGCGCGACTTCGATCTGCCGCTGGCCCCGCGTGGCACCGACTTCCAGCGCCGGGTCTGGAGTGAGCTCGCCACGGTGCCCTACGGGACGACGATCAGCTACGGCGAACTGGCCGCTCGGGCCGGGATGCCGGTGTCGGCCTCGCGGGCGGTCGGCGCGGCCAACGGGGCCAACCCGTTGCCGATCGTCGTGCCCTGCCACCGGGTCATCGGCGCGGACGGCACCCTCACCGGATACGCCGGCGGACTGCCCCGCAAACAGGCGCTGCTGCACCTGGAGGGGGTCGCGACCGAACGCGACCAACTGGAACTGTTCTGAACGGCGGGGCTCACTCACATCGTCACTGTCAGTCGCCGATGAGGTCGAGGACCTGGTCGTGCAGCAGCCCGTTGGTGGCCACCGCGTTGCCACTCCACGGACCGGGCCGCCCGTCCAAGCCGGTGAACCGCCCGCCGGCCTCGGTGACAATGGGCACCAGCGCCGCCATGTCGTAGGTCGCGAGCTCGGGCTCCGCGGCGATGTCGACGCAGCCTTCGGCCAACAGCATGTAGGACCAGAAGTCGCCGTAGGCCCGGGTCCGCCAGCACGAGTCCATCAGTTCGAGGAAGTCGTCCCGGCGGTCCAGGTCGGCCCAACCGCCCAGCGAGGCGTAGGACAGCGAGGCGTCGGCCAGGGTCGACACCGCGGACACCTGCAGCCGCTTCGCCGAGGAGAGGCTGCGCCCGGCATAGGCGCCGGCCCCCTTCGCCGCCCACCACCGTCGTTGCAGGGCCGGTGCGGCGACCATCCCCACGACGACCTCGTCGCCGTCGACCAACGCGATGAGGGTGGCCCACACCGGGACCCCGCGGACGTAGTTCTTCGTGCCGTCGATGGGATCGAGGATCCACCGGCGCGGCCCGTGTCCGGTGCTGCCGAACTCCTCGCCCTCGATCGCATCGCGCGGCCGGGTGCGGGCCAGCTGCAGCCGGATCAACTCCTCGGCGGCCCGGTCGGCGTCACTGACCGGGGTGAGGTCCGGTTTGGTCTCGACCCGCAGGTCCTCGGCCCGGAACCGGGTCATCGTCACCCGCTCGACGGCATCGGCAAGGACGTGGGCCAGGCGCAGGTCGTCGTCGTAACTCACGGTCACAGGCTAGAGGTATGCCGCCCGCTCACCCGGGATGACCGCTGGTCCAGGTGCCGATGGGCGACCTCACGGACGGTGGGCGCCCGGTCCTTCGTGCGCAGCCGCACGTAGGCCCAGTGCCCGAGCACGACCGCCAGCGCCCACGCCCCGCCGACGGCCGCCCCGGCCAGCACGTCGGTGAGCCAGTGGTGACCGAGGTAGACCCGGGACAGCCCGATGAGCCCGGCGAAGCCGGCCAGCCCGAGGCAGGTGAGCACCCGGCCGCGCCGGCTGCGGACGTAGAGCAACACGAGGTAGGCCAACACGCCGGTGACGACGACCGTGTTGAGGGTGTGCCCGCTCGGAAACGATGGCGAGGTCTCCCACGGGGGCACCGCCTGGGCGGCCGGCGGCCGGGCCCGGGCGGTGAGCTGCTTGCCCAATGTCGTCATCGTCAACGATCCCGCGGTGGCCCACACCATGACGACGACCGGCGTCCAGGTCCGCCACCAGCGGGCCAGGGCCAGCACCGCGAGGGTGGCCAGGATCGTCATCCCGACCTTGCCGCCAAGGTTGGTGAACCAGGTGGCCCAGGTGTCCAGCCACGGCATCCGGTGGGCCACCATCCAGGCCTGCACCGGGGCATCGACGGCGGCCGCACCACGGCCGGTCTGGACCGACTCGTAGGTCTGCGCCGTGCTCAGCACTCCCGCGGTCAGGCCGACCAGGGCGCCGGCCGCGGGGACGGTTCCCACGGCGCGGGCCACCGGCTTGCTCGCGTGCCCGCCGGCGCTCATCCGTCGCCCTCCGGGTCCCCGGACCGGGCCCGCAACAGCCGACGGAACGACTCGAGCCGGGCAGGGCCGGCAGCGCCACCGGACCCGGCGGAGACGAAGGCGTCCAGGCCGCACTCCGGTTCGTCGTGGGTGCACCCCCGTGGGCAGTCATCGGTGCCCGGTTCGAGGTCCGGGAAGTGCCCGACGAACCGGGCCAGGTCGACGTGGGCGAGCCCGAACGAGCGCACCCCGGGGGTGTCCACGACCCAGCCGGGATCGTCCGGCAGCCGCAGGGCCACCGCCGACGTCGAGGTATGCCGCCCGCGCCCGGTGACGTCGTTGACCCGCCCGACGGTCCGGTCTGCGCCGGGGACGAGGGCGTTGACCAGGGTCGACTTGCCCACCCCGGAGTGGCCCACGAGGACCGAGACCCGGCCGGCCAGGTGTTCACGGACCTCGTCCAGCCCGACGAGGGTCCGGTCCGGTCGCCGGGAGGTCACCAGGGTGGGCACGGCGAGCGGGGCATAGCCGTCAAGGAAGTCCGTGGGGCTGACCAGGTCCGCCTTGGTCAGCACGAGCAGTGGGTCCAGGCCCGCGTCGTATGCCGCCACCAGACACCGGTCGATGAGCCGCGGCCGGGGCGGCGGGTTGGTCAGCGCGGCGACGACGACGAGTTGGTCGGCGTTGGCGACGATGACTCGCTCGACCGGGTCGGTGTCGTCGGCACTGCGCCGCAGCACGGTCCGACGGGGTTCGACCCGGACGATCCGGGCCAGGGCGTCGGGGTGCCCGGAGGTGTCCCCGACGAGGGCGACCTCGTCGCCGACGACGATCCCCTTGCGACCCAGTTCGCGGGCCTTCATTGCGGTGACCAGTCGTTCGGGCGCGGTCCGGCCGCCGACCCCGGCCCGCATGAGCACGCCGTAGCGGCCTCGGTCGACGGTGACCGCGGTTCCGACGAGGGCGTCCTCGTGGGCCGGCCGGTCCTTCGTGCGAGGCCGGGACCGGCGCCCGGGGCGGACCCGCACGTCGGACTCGTCGAAGTCCCGCCAACTCATCCGGGGCCCTCGGCCTGGCCGCCGAGCATGGCCAACCAACGGCCGGTGAAGTCCGGCAGGGTCTTGGTCGTGGTCGCGATGTCCTCGACGAGGACCCCTGGCACCCGCAACCCGACGATCGCCCCGGCGGTCGCCATCCGGTGGTCGTGGTAGGTCCCAAACCGGCTGCCGCGCAACGGACCCGGCTCGATCCGCAGCCCGTCGTCGGTCTGGGTGACTCGGGCGCCGATCGCGGTCAGTTCGGTGTCCAGGGCCGCGATCCGGTCGGTCTCGTGGCCGCGGATGTGCCCGACGCCCCGGATCCAGGTGGGGCCCTGCGCCAGCGCCGCCAACGCCGCGATTGTCGGGGTGAGCTCGCTCGCCTCGTGCAGGTCGACGTCGACCGCGGTGATCGCACCACTCCCGGTGACGGTGAGACCGGCGTCGGTGAGCTCGACGCGGGCTCCCATCTCGGTGAGCACCTCGCGCAACAGATCCCCGGCCTGGGTGGTCCGGCGTGGCCAGTCCGGCACGTGCACCCACCCGCCGGCGACGAGGGCGGCGGCCAGGAAGGGCCCGGCGTTGGACAGGTCCGGCTCGATCGTGACGTCCAGGCCGTTGATCGGGCCCGGCTGCACTCGCCAGGTGTTGGGCTCGGTGTCGTCGACGATCACGCCGGCCTCGCGCAAGGTGGCGACGGTCATGTCCAGATGGGGTTGGCTGGGGATCGGTTTGCCGTCGTGGTGGACGGTGACCCCCCGCTCGTATCGCGCCCCGGCCAGCAGCAGGGCCGAGACGAACTGCGAACTCTGCGAAGCGTCCAGGGTGACCGCACCACCGGGAACTCCCTCGGCGCCCCGACCGTGCACGGTGAACGGCAGTGCCTCCCTGCCGTCGTCCGAGACGCTGACACCCAGGGCGCGCAGCGCCCCCAACACCGGCCCCATCGGCCGCCGCCTGGCTCCCAGGTCACCGTCGAAACGCACCGGCCCGTCGGCCAACGCCGCCACCGGCGGCAGGAAGCGCATGACCGTGCCGGCCAGCCCGCAATCGATCCGGCCGCCGCCGCGAAGCACACCCGAGTCGACCAGCCAGTCCACTGCGTATGCCGCCCCCGCACCGTCCGCCGGCCCGCCGCCGGCCGCCGGTGCATCGGTGATCCCGGCCCCGAGGGTGCGCAGGGCCTCGGCCATGAGCAGGGAGTCTCGGGACCGCAGCGGCGCCCGCAGCCGGGAGGGCGACACGGCCAATGCGGCCAGCACGAGGTAGCGGTTGGTCAACGACTTGCTGCCCGGCAATCGGACGACGGCCGCGAGCGGGGCGGTCGCCGTGGGTGCCGGCCACAGCGGCGGAGCGGACGGGTCGGTGCTCACGCGGCATACCGGGTCGGGATGATCGACACGACGAGGCGCGCGCGGGTCACCTGGTCTCCCTCGGTCGAGTGGGCGATGTCAGCCTCCACCGTAGTCTGTCGGACATGTGTGGGAGGTATGCCGCCGCCAAGGACCAGGCGGACCTCGTGCTGGAATTCGACGTCGAGGTCGTCGCCACGGCGGAGCCCAGCCGCAGCGTGCTGGTCAACCCGCAGGATCCCCCGGCGGGCACGCCGGACTACAACATGGCTCCGAGCAAGCAAGCCCCGGTGGTGCTCACCCGAGTGGACCGAACGTCCGGGGGCGCGGACCCGGACGGCCGCCCGGTGCGCCAATTGCGGCTGTTGACCTGGGGGCTGGTCCCGAGCTGGGCCAAGGAGGTCCGGATGGGGATGCGGATGATCAACGCCCGCGCCGAAACCGTGCTGGAGCCTGGGGCGTTCGCCCGTGCCGCTCGGGCCAGGCGTTGCCTCGTCCCGGCCGACGGGTGGTACGAGTGGCAGGCCTCCCCGACGGTGACCGACGCAAAGGGCAAGCCGCGCAAACAACCGTTCTTCATTCATCGCGGCGACGAGCAACCACTGGCCTTTGCCGGCCTCTACGAGTTCTGGCGAGACCCGGCGGTCGCCGGCCCGGACGATCCGAGTGCCTGGTTGACCAGCTTCACCGTGCTCACCACGCCGGCCGAGCCGGGCCTGGACCGGATCCACGACCGGCAGCCGTTGGTCCTGGAGCCGGCGGACTGGGGCCGCTGGCTCGACCCGCGGGTCACCGACCCCGACGAGGTCGCCGGGATGCTGGCCTTCCGGCAGCCCGGCCGGTTCGCGGCCTACCCGGTGTCGACGGCGGTCAACGGCTCCGCGGGGCGCGGGGCGCAGTTGCTGGACCCGTTGCCGGTGCAGGCGCTGCGCGGAGTCGTCGATCCGAGCACCGGGGAGGTGATCGGGTCGTGACCGACGGCCCCGCACCACGGCTGCTCACCCTGCCCACCCCGGCTGGCCCGGCTCGAGTGCACCTGCACCGGCCCACCGTCGGCCCCGCCGCGACGAAAGGCGTGCTCCTGCTCGGACACGGGGCCGGGCCGAGCATCAGCACGGTGGACCTGCTGGCCGCCACGGCGGCCGGAGTGGCCTCGGGATGGGTCGTCGCGCTCGTCGAGCAGCCCTGGCTGGTGGCGGGCAAGAGGATCGCCACCCGTCCACCGGTCCTGGACAGCGGATGGCTCGCCGTCGCGGCCGGGCTGCGCGAGGCCGGAGGGGCACTCGCCGAAGCTCCGGGCCCCTGGGTTGCGGCCGGGCGCAGCGCGGGCGCGCGGGTCGCCTGCCGCACCGCCGTCGCCGTTGGGGCCCAGGCGGTGCTGTGCCTGAGCTTCCCGCTGCACCCACCGGGCAGACCCACCTCGACGCGGGCCGAGGAGGTGCTCGCGGTCCTGACGGCTGGGCTGCCGGTGTCCGTCGTCCAGGGGGAGCGGGACCCGTTCGGCTCGCCGGGCGAGGTCGTCGCGGCGGTGCCGGCGCTCGCTGGCCGGGTGTATGCCGTGCCCGGCACCCACACCATCGCCCGGACCGCCACCGCGGCGGTCGGCGAGGCAGTGCGCACGGTGCTGGGCGGCATACCCGGCTGAATCGGCCGGTCGCCGGTCGCCGGTGGGCGGGTGCCGACCCGTGGGAATGAACCCGCGACGTCGCCGCGTTCCAACCCTCGTCCCGGTCCCGTCCGCCCGAGCTCGCGAGGAGCGCCCGTGTTCGTCCTGTCGGTGGCCTCGGCGGGATCGATGGCACCCGAGCGTCCGGCCGGGGCGTTACTGTGGGCCCCGATGAGCAGCGAACCCACGACCGAACCGGCCCACCCGAGCGGGTCCGAGCCGGGCCTCGAAGCCGCCGCGCAGCCGACCGAGTCCGTGGCGGTCGACCTGGCCGGGGAGACCATCGAGGAGCGCCGCGAGCGTTTCGAGCGGGAGGCGCTGCCGCTGCTCGACCAGCTCTACTCGGCGGCCCTGCGCACCGCGCGCAACGCGGCCGACGCCGAGGACCTCGTCCAGGAGACCTACGCCAAGGCGTGGGCGGCCTTCCACCAGTACCAGCCGGGGACCAACCTCAAGGCGTGGATGTACCGCATCCTCACCAACACCTACATCAACTCCTACCGCAAGCGGCAGCGCGAGCCGTTGCAGTCCGACGCGGCGGAGATCGAGGACTACCAGTTGCACCGCGCCGACTCGCACTCCTCATCGGGGGGACGATCGGCCGAGGATGTCGCGCTGGACCACCTGCCCGACAGCGACGTCAAGCGCGCGCTGCTGGCGATCCCCGAGGAGTTCCGGCTGGCGGTCTATTTCGCCGACGTCGAAGGATACGCCTACAAGGAGATCGCCGACATCATGCAGACCCCGATCGGCACCGTGATGTCGCGGCTGCACCGCGGGCGTCGCCAATTGCGCGAGTTGCTCACCGAGTATGCCGCCGAGCGCGGCTTCGTCCGGGCGGAGGGACGATGACCACCGATCACGGCCACCACCACCCACACGCCGGCCCGACGGCCCTGGAGTGTTCCGAGGCGCTGCTGCGAGCCTTCGAGTTCCTTGACGGCGAGATGGAGGCGGCGGACTACGCCAAGGTGCAGGCGCACCTGGACGCCTGCGCGGACTGTCTGCGGCAGTACGACCTCGACCACATGGTCAAGCTCATGGTGAAGCGTTCCTGCGCTCCTGAACCGGCTCCGACGAGCCTGCGCGCGACCATCGTCAGCCGGTTGACCGTCATCCGGATCGAGTCGACCGACTAGGTCGCGCGCGGCGGCTTCGTCAGGCGTTGGGCTTGCGGCCGTGGTTGGCGGCGTGGCTCTTGCGGGCACGCCGCTTGCGGGAACGCTTGCTCATTCGGGGACTCCCAGGGTCGGTCAGGTGACTACGTCATTCGCAGCGCGCGAAGTATAGCGATTTCGCACGGAACGGCGGAGCGCATTTCGACTGGCAGTCCGCCTCCCGGTGCCTCACACTGGTTCCGACGAGCGCACCTCGCGGCTCGTCCGCGGTCACCCGGCCGTTCTCTCCCGAAAGTCGAGGCGCAGATGCACACTCTCCGGCGCTTGCTCATCGCGATGCTGGTCAGCGATGTCGCCCCGCGATGGGGCTCCAGCCCGCTGACCGCGGTCGCGTCGCGATGACTCCCCGCATCGCCGGCCCCGCCGGACCCGTCCGCAGAGTGCGTTCTGTGTGAACTTCCTTCCCAACACCATTGATATGCAAAGGAACTCATCATGAAGGCTGTGTCGCGGCTGTTCGAGGCCATGCTGACCAAGGAGTCGACCCCGGTGTGGACGGGCCGCGTTGGCGCGCCCCTGGACGGGCCGACCGCGATGTTCACCTGGGACCCGGACAAGCGCCGCTGAGCCCAGTGGACTGACTTCCCATCCTCATCCCCCGACGACCTGAGAGAGAGAACCCCATGAAGACCATGTCGAAGCTGTTCGAGGCCATGCTGACCAAGGAGACGACCCCGGTGTGGACCGGCCGCACCGTCGCCCCCGTCGATGGGCCGACCGCGATGTTCACCTGGGACCCGGACAAGCGCCGCTGACCGTCCTTGCCAAGGGCGCCCCGGACCGTGCCGAGCTAGCCTGAGCCCATGAGCGAAAGCCCCACGGGCCGGGCCCCGGGCCGGTCCGGCCGGGTCCGGGTTCGGGGTGTCATCGCCCTGACGGCGGCCGCCGCCGTCCTCATCGGCGCCCTCGCCTGGTTCGTCGACGGGCCGCCGCACGACTACGTCGCACTGGCAGTGCTGGCGATCCTTGCCTCGGCCACCAGGGTCCTGCGGGTCCGGATCGTCAACCAGGTTGCCCTCGCCGCGAGCGGCATCGTGTCGCTCGCCTCATGCGTCTTGGTCGGGCCCTTCGGTAGCGCGCTCATCATGGTCGTCGCCATCCTCGTCGAGCGCAGCCGGGGAGCGTGGCAGGTCAAGGTGTTCAACGGTTCGCTCGGGGTCGTCCTCGGAGCGCTCGGTGGCCTGGTCTACCTGTGGTCCGGGGGTCCCCGGGACCTCACCACGGTGACCGGGCCGATGGAGGTGATCTGGCGGGTCGGCGGGCCCTTCCTCGTGGCCAGCCTCGCGTTCAGTGTCGTCAACTTCGCCTGGGTCGCCCTCATCGTCTGGGTCGACGCCGGCGAGCCGTTCAAGGCCGTCTTCCGGTCCCTGTTGACCACGTCCGGATTGGCCCAGATGGGCTACAGCGTCATCGGCCTGCTGCTCATCGTCCTTTGGGTGCCAGCCGCGGTCGGCCCGTTCAGTGCGGTGCTCATCCTCGTCCCGCTCTTCGTCGCGCACTGGGCGTTCGTCCAGTATGCCGAGGAGCAGCGGGCTCACGAGCGAACCCTCGCAGCCCTGGTCACCGCCGGTGAAACCCGAGACCCCTACGCGGAGGGCCACGGCGAACGCGTCGCCAAGATCGCCGTCCTCATCGGCGACGGCATGGGCCTGTCGCCGGCCCAGAAGAGCGCCCTGCGGTATGCCGCGATCCTGCACGACATCGGCTGGCTCGGCGTGCGCAACACCGCGGTCCGACACGGGAGCCTGCCGGACGCCAACGACCGCGAAATGATCCGAGGTCACTCCGGTGCTGGGGTTGCCCTGCTCCGGGACATCTCGTTTCTGCAGGACTCGCTCGACGGGATCGGGCATCACCACGAGCGCTGGGACGGCCGGGGTTATCCGGACGGCTTGGCCGGCGAGGACATCCCGATCGCCTCCCGGATCATCGCCGTCGCGGATGCCTTCGATTCGTTGACTCGGGCGCGCCCCGGGTGGCCGGCCCTCGGCGTCGAGGCAGCCCTGGTGACGCTCACGGAACGGGCTGGCACTCATCTGGATCCTGGCGCGGTCGCCGTGCTCACCCGGGTGATCGAACGGCATACCCTGGCCGCGGCCGAACCGCCCACCGAGTCCGGGCCGCCGCAGTGGCACCACGACGACCCGGCGATGTCCGACCTGCTGGCCGCACTGACCCAACCGGTCGACGGGGCGGAGGTGCGGTGAGCCGGCCCGGGGTAACCTCCGCGACGGCGCCCGTCCGGATGCGGCTGCTGTCCACCGCAACCGGGCCCTGGGTGGTCCGCCTGGCCGTGGGGATCGCCGCCCTAGCCGCCCTGCTCACGGTGCGGGACCCGCATGCCTTCGTCGAGGCCTGGCCGGTCGTCGCGGCCTTCGCGCTGGCCATTGCCATCGGCGAGTACTACCGCTTCGGCGTTGACGCGCAGCGCCAGTCGGCGCCGATGTCGCTGGCGGCCGGTCTCGCCTTCGCGCTCACCTCGACCTCGTGGACGGTCGACCTGACCGGGCTCGAACCCTGGCCGATCCTGGCCACCAGCGCCGTCGCCATGGGGTGCGGGGTCCTGCCGCACGGCCTGCGCAAGCACCTGGTCCGGCGCGAGGAGTTGGCCGCCCGATTCCTGGCCATCGGCGTCACGGTCGTCGTGTTTCGTTGGGTGCCGGCGTGGTCCGGTCGCACGCTGCTGCGCGTGGATGCCGATTGGCAGGGGGGACGGTGGCCGGTCGCCGTGCTGCTGTCCGCGACCGCCGCCCTGGGTCTGTTTACCTTCCTGGCCGTGTCGGCCCTCGTCGTCGCCTCACGCTCCGGGGGTAGTCCTCGGCAGGTCCTCGTCGACGAGATCCGCTCGGGAGCCGGACTAGGGCTGGCACTGAGCGCCAGTGGTGCGCTCGTGGCGCTGGCCCAGCGACCGCTGGGGGCGCTGGCCCTGCCGCTGTTCCTCGTTCCCCTCGTGCTCACCCAATTCGCCTTGCGGCAGTACGCCGGGATCCGGCGCACCTATGCCCAGACCGTCCGCGTGCTGTCCCGGCTGACCGAGGTCGGCGGGTTCACCCGAGCCGGTCACCCGGACCGGGTGGCGGACCTGTGCGTGCAGATCGGTCGCGACCTCGGCCTGTCCGAACGCGAGTTGCGCAACCTGGAGTATGCCGCGCTGCTCCACGACATCGGACAGATCGCCCTGCGGGCCCCCATCCCGGCCGGCGCCACGCTCATGGCCGCGTCGGCCGACCAACGACGGATCGCCTCGGACAGTGCCGACATCGTCCGCAAGGCAGGTCTGTCCGAGGAGACGGTCAGCGCCGTGGAGCACCAGGCGTTGCCCTACCGGCTGGTCCGGGAGCAGCAGCAGGACGTGCCGTTGCTCAGCCGCATCGTCAAGGTGGCCAATGCCTACGACGATCTCGTGGGCGGGTCGATCGCCGTCCGCCGGCGCGAGGCGGCGGTTGAGCGCATTCACCTCGGGTTGGGTTACGAATACGACCCGCGGGTGGTGGACGCCCTGGTCCGGGTGCTGGCCCGGCGGACCGCCTGACCGCGCGCCACCTCACCCTGGAGGTGCTGCCTCGGCCACGCCGCACTGACCTGATCCCACTCGGGTGGCCGTGAACGCCGTGAGGCCCCGCCGGCGCACCGGCGGGGCCCCACGTCGTGCCGTCAGGCCTTCTTGGTCTCCCAGAAGATCTCGGCGATCTCGTCGATCTTGGCCAG
>CAZNLX010000026.1:0-14504 GCA_964573925.1 uncultured Intrasporangiaceae bacterium | reverse complement strand
AGCGCCGGGCGATCGAGTTCCACGACCAGTCGACCGCCTGGCCCGACCCGGCCGGCCCCACGCTGCCGCCCGTCAAAGGTCGGCTCACCCGGCCGGGTGTCGACCAACCGGAGCGGGTTCACCGCGTCGAAATCCTCGGCGGCCGATGCGCGAACGTAGCCGACGATGTCGATGACCACGTCGATCGAGCCCGCGTAGTTGGTGATCGAGATGCCACCGGCGTTCGTCGGGACGAGGACGAGGTTGGCGGCAATCTCGCCGGGCCCCAGGTTGAGGCTGCTGGACCCGCCGACCCGTAGCGGTTCGACGGTGAGATAGGTCCCCTGGGAGGGCCGCACGCCGGTGACGTTGATGGCCACGGCCGAGGTGGCCCCGATGCTGGGATGCCGCTGGTCGATCGGGACCCGCATCGAGCCGCCCGGGCCGAGCGGACCGGTGTGGGTGTTGGTGCCGTCGATGGTCACGCCGTCGGCTCGGGTGTCCAGGACGCGCATCGGCGGGACCGGGACATAGCCCCACTGATCGCGTGGCGCGAGGGCACCGGGGGCTGGGGTCTGACCGGGGGCGCCGGCGGCGACAGCAGGCATCGAGAGGGCGGTCATCCCGGCGACGGCGGCCAGGGCGACCAGCCCAGCCCGCCATCGGGGCCGCAGGATCGTTCCGGGTGTCAATGAACGCGGCATACCCGCCCCTGACTGTGCGTTGGGAGTGAGTTGGTGTTATTGATGAGACTCACGTGGTCTCTGTTACTCACATGTGTACCGCGTAAAGCCCAGCAATTGGGCGAACCACGCTGAATTCCGCCCGTGACCGGCCAGGAAAGCCACCGACCGGCCCCTAGAACTCGGGGTCGGCCTGTGCTCCCGCGTGCCGCACCGCATCGGCTCCGGCCCGGACCGCCCAGCTCAGCGCGGACCGCCGGTCGGCCCCCTTGGCGAGCCGGGCCGCGAGCGCCCCGCAGAAGGCGTCTCCGGCCCCCGTCGTGTCGACGACCTCGGCAGCAGGAACAGGTATGCCGTCCACCCGCTCCCCGTCCCAGCTCGCCCCTGCGGCGCCGAAGGTCACCAGCAGGGACCGCGGCACCGCGCCGGAGTCGGCCAGCAGCCCGGCCTCGACCTCGTTGACGACGAGCGGATCGGCCAGAGCCAGGACGTCGTCCGGGAGGGCGGCATACGGGGCGGCGTTGATGACCACCCGAGCACCGAGCCGGGCAGCGGTCCGCGCGGCATCGGCGACGACGTCGAGTGGGACCTCGAGCTGACAGAGCAGGACGTCCCCGGGGGTGAGGTCCCCGACCTCGGCCCGCGCGTGCGCGTTGGCCCCGGGCGCGACGACGATGGAGTTCTCGCCCTCCTCATCGACCCAGACGTAGGCCGTGCCGGTCGGCACTCCAAAGGCGATCGCCAACCGCGGGAAGATGCCTCGGGCGGACAACCGGACGGTGTAGGCCCGGCCCGGTTCGTCGTCGCCCACCGCACCGACCATGACGACCTGCCCACCGGCCGCGGCAGCGGCGACGGCCTGGTTGCCGCCCTTCCCGCCGGCGAACCGCTGGATCGGGGCCACCGCGGCGACGGTCTCGCCCGGTCGGGGCAACCGCTCGACCCGGGCGACGAGGTCGACGTTGAGCGAGCCGAGGACGAGGACGCGGCCCATCAGTGACCCCCGCCCACGGTCCGGCGCCAGAGGGCGGCATACCGGGGACCGTCGACCCACAGACCGACCTGGACCGAGATCGGGGCAACGCCGTGCGGGTCGTGATCGATGTCGCCGGACCAGTCCCGGCGGTCGACGATGGTGCGCCCGCGGGACCACGAGCCGGCCAGCTCGACGCGGATCGGCAACTCCTCGCACTCCAGGCCCTCGGGGTCGGCGACCGCGCACACCGCGCCGGCGTCGCCGATCGTCGCCGTGTCCGAGGCGAATCGCTCGCACTGGTAGGCGATGAGCCGGCCAGCCAACTCCGCCGAGGAATGCCCGCCGACGGCCCGCAGGGCCTCGGCTTCGGCCCGGGTGACGACCGGGGCGTAGAAGACGTCGAGGCCGTACATCCGAACCGGGATCCCCAGGTGCGCGGCGGCATCGAGGACCATCGCCGCGGCCTCGGGGTCGTGGTAGACGTTGAACTCGGCCGACGCCGTCGCATTGCCCACCGCCACCGAGCCGCCCATGAAGACGATCTCGCGCAGCCCGGCGGCGACGCCCGGGTGGGTGCGCAGCAGCAGGGCGATATTCGTCATCGGCGCCAGGGTGACCAGGGTGATGAGCTCGCCGGGGTCGCCGGTCGCCTCGGCGCGGGCCCCGGCGGCCACGAGCAGGTCCCGGAGCAGTTCGACGGCATGGCGTGGGTCTGCGGCGCCGGGGGGCGGCGCCCAGCCCAGATCGCCCATCCCGTCGTCGCCGTGGACGTGCCGGGCGTCCATGGCCGGTTCGAGCAACGGCCGGTCGGCACCGCGGGCGACGAGGACCTCCGAGCGCCCGGCCGCCGCGAGGACGATCCGCGTGTTGCGGACCACGTCGTCGACGGGCGCGTTCCCGCCGACACAGGTCACCGCGCGCAGGTCAAGCCCGGGGTGCCGCGCAGCGAAGAGGATGGCGCAGGCGTCGTCCAGTCCGGTGTCGACATCGAGAACGATGGGCTTCACGAGCGCCAGTATGCCGCCCGGCCGACCGCCGCCCTCGCCGCCCGTCGACGGCGGGGCCGGCGGGGGGCCAGCAGGGGGCGGGTCAGGTCCGGGTCGCCGCCTTGCGCGGCTGGGCCCCCAGCGTCGGCAGGGTCGCGGCGAGGGCTTCCTCCCAGGGCGTGGCCGCCACCCCGAAGGTCGCCGTCGTGTCACTGGCCTCGACGACGAAGTCCCGCTCCCGTTGGTATGCCGTCTCGCCCAGTTCCCGGACGATCGGCACCACCACGCCGAGCAGGCGCACCGCGGCGGCCGGCCAGACCCGGATCTCCCGTGGGGTCCGGCCGGCCCAGGCGGCGATGTCGGCGACGACTTGGGTGAGGGAGCGCGGCATACCCGAGGGGACATGCCAGGCGCGGCCCCAGCCGGCATCGCTCATGGCGACGGCCGCGACGGTCGCGCCGATGTCGGGAACGTAGCTCCACGAGTGCAGCGCCGTCGGTGACCCGTCGAACGGTCGGACCGTACGACCGGCTGCCGCCGGCACCATGACGAACCGCTGGACGAAGCTCATCTCGGTCGCGCCCGGTCCGAAGTAGTCCGACGCGCGCACCTCGGTGGCCCGGATCCGTCCGGCGTCGTGGGCGGCCTTGGCGTCGAGCCACATCTGAGCGCGCACCCGGCCCTTGGAGCCGGTGGTGGCCAGCGGGAGGCCGGCGTGGACCGGGCCCTGCGCCGGGCCGTAACCGTAGAGGTTGCCCACCGTGACCAGCCCCGCCCCCGACCGTTGCGCGGCGTCGAGGAAGGCGGCGGCGACCGGGGGCCAGTCGGTGGGCCAGCGGGTATAGGCCGGGTTGACGGCGTTGACGAGGCTCACTGCCCCGGCGGCGAGCCGGGTGAGGGCGTCCGCGTCCGCGGCCTGAACCTGGGTCCGGGTGATCCCCGCAGCGTCCAGGGCCGGCCCGACCCCCGAGCGGGAGGCAAGGACGACCTCGTGCCCGGCGGAGGCAAGGGCCACAGCGGTCGCCTTACCGATGGCACCGGCCCCGACGACGACGTGACGAGCCATGATGAATCCTCTCTGTTGTGACTAGTGTTCTCATATAAGAACGCACGTCACGACAGATTGTCAAGAGCACCGTTCACTCTCGTGTTCGACGTTCTCTCTCGGTACACTGCCGCCGTGACCGAGCACCCCGACGCCGCCCCGCGCGTGCCCCGCAGGACGCCCGGCCGTGCCGACGGCATCCGGGCCCGCAACCGGGCGAGCATCGCGAGCGACCTGCGCGAGGTGGCCCGCCGTCAACTCGGCGAGGTCGGTCCCGCCGCGCTGTCGCTGCGGGCGGTCGCCCGTGACATGGGCATGGTGCCCTCGGCGCTGTTCCGGTATGTCTCCGGCCGCGACGAGCTGCTCACTCTGCTCATCGTCGACGCCTACACCTCGCTCGGCGACGCCGTGGACCGCGAGCACGCGCTCGTCGACCCGACCGACTTCCACGGCCGGTGGCGGGCCATCGCGGGCGCGATGCGCACCTGGGCCCTGGCCCACCCCCACGAGTGGGCCCTGCTTTACGGCTCCCCCGTACCCACCTACCACGCCCCCGGCGAGCGCACCAACGACGCAGGCACCCGAGTGGCCCGGCTGCTCATCATGCTGGGCGTCGACGCGGTCCGGGCGGGCACGGCGGCTCACGCGCCCTTCGGACCCGCCGATGACGCGCTCGATCTCGCCGAGCGGGCCACCGGCACGCTGCGCGAGGACCCGGAGCAGGTCACCGGTGGCCTTCCCGCGGTGCCCCTGGCCAACGGTCTGACCGCCTGGACGATGCTCGTCGGCGCGGTGTCCGGCGAGGTCTTCGAACAGCTCGGCGGCGACACCATCGCCGACCGGGGCGCCTACTTCGACTACCAGATGGCCGCGGCCGCCGTCATCCTCTTCGGGCGCGGCGGGTAGTCTCGCCAGTCATGCCCCTGCGCGTCCTCCGGTATGCCGTCGGGTCGGCTCTCGCGATCCTGGCCACCGCCGCGTGCACGAGCACCCCGAGCGGCGATGCGGGATCGGCAACCGCCACCCACGCAGCGACCGTGGCGGCCAGCGCCGCCCCGGTGCCGACGGGCGGACCGGGCGGACCGGGCGGACCGGGCGGACCGGGCGGGACGGCATACCCGACCGGCTCGGTGCCCCCGAGCGCGACCGGGACGCCGTCCGCGACCGGCGCCCCCGGGAGTGCGGGCGGTGCGGGCGAGGCGTGCGTGGCCGGCGTGTATGCCGCGATGACCCCCGCCCAACGACTCGGCCAGTTGTTCATGGCCGGCATCCAGCCAGGGCAGGCGCCGGGCGGGCTCGACGCGACGATCAAGGGGTCCCAGCTCGGTTCGGTGATCTACCTGGGCGGCTGGACCGGTGCGGCGACCGTCAAGGCCACCTCGGACCACGTGCAGCGGGTGGCGACCGGACCGGTCGACCTCTTCGTCGCCGCCGACCAGGAGGGCGGCGCGGTCCAGCAGCTCAAGGGCACCGGGTTCACGGCGCTGCCCGCGGCGCGGGAGCAGGGCCGTCGTAGCCGCTCCGAGCTGGTGGCCCTCGGGTCGACCCTGGCTCGGGAACTGCTGGCAGCCGGCGTCAACGTCGACCTCGCTCCGGTGGCCGACACCGTGCCGCAGTCCATGCTCGACACCAACGGACCGATCGGCAAATACCGTCGCGAGTACGGCACCGACCCGGCCGCCGTCTCCGCCGCGGTCCCCGCGATCATCACCGGCCTGCAGGACGGCGGGGTGGTCGCCACGGTGAAGCACTTCCCCGGGCTGGGGCGGGTGACCGGTAACACCGACGTCACGGCCACGGGGATCACCGACGCGGTGACCTCGGCCGACGACCCCTTCCTCGACCCGTTCCGGGCCGGGATCGCCTCCCGGGTCGGCATGGTCATGGTCTCCTCGGCCCGCTACCCCACGCTCGACGAAGCCAATCCCGCGATGTTCTCCCGGGCGGTCATCACCGACCTGCTGCGGGGCACTCTCGGCTTCAAGGGCGTGGTCATCACCGACGACGTCGGTGCCGCCAGAGCGGTCGCCGCGGTGCCCGCCCCGGACCGGGCGGTGCGCTTCCTCGCCGCGGGGGGCGACATCGTGCTCACCGCCAACGCCGGGCAGATCCCGGGCATGCTCGCTGCGGTCAAGGCCCGGGCCGCCGCCGACCCCGCCTTCGCCGCCGGGGTCGAGACCTCGGTGCAGCGGGTCCTGGCGCTCAAGGGCCGGTTCGGTCTCGTGCACTGCGGCTGACGCCGACGTGCCCTGGCTGCTGAGTCCTCTCAGGCCCGCACCAGGGTGACCGGCATCGACGAGTCGGCGGGCAAGTCCAGGGCCGACGGTTCCCGCCCGCGAGCGACGAATTGGGCGCCCAGCGCCGCGACCATCGCGCCGTTGTCGGTGCACAGCCCCGGCCGAGGCACCCGCAGCCGGATCCCCGCCGTGTCGCAGCGTTCTTGGGCCAGCGCCCGCAACCGGGAGTTGGCCGCCACTCCGCCGCCGATGAGCAGGTCGTCGACCCCCTGGTCGCGGCAGGCCGCGACGGCCTTGCGGGCCAGCACGTCGACAACCGCCTCCTGGAAGCTCGCCGCGACGTCGGCCACCGGCACGGCCTCCCCTGCGGCGGCCCGCAACTGCACCCAGCGGGTGACGGCCGTCTTGAGGCCGGAGAACGAGAAGTCGAAGCGGTAGCGCTCCAGGTCGCGGCCGGTGGTCAGCCCACGTGGGAAGTCGATCGCCAGCCGGTCGCCCTCGCGGGCGGCCCGGTCGATGTGCGGTCCGCCCGGGAAGGGCAATCCGAGCACACGGGCCACCTTGTCGAAGGCCTCACCGGCGGCGTCGTCGATCGTCGCGCCCAGCGGACGGACATCGCCGGTCACGTCGGGCACGAGCAGCAAGGAGGAGTGCCCTCCGCTGACGAGCAGGGCCATCGTCGGCTCCGGCAGGGGGCCGTGCTCGAGGACGTCGACGGCCACGTGGGCGGCCAGGTGGTTGACCCCGTAGATCGGCACGCCCAGTCCGACGGCCAGCGACTTGGCCGCCGCTGCCCCGACGAGCAGCGCCCCGGCCAGCCCGGGCCCGGCCGTCACCGCGACGGCATCCACGTCGACCAGCCGCACCCCGGCCTCGCGGCAGGCCCGCTCGATGGTCGGCACCATGGCCTCGAGATGGGCCCGCGAAGCCACCTCGGGCACGACCCCACCGAAGCGCGCGTGCTCATCGACCGAACTGGCCACCGCGTCGACGAGCAGGGTGCTCCCCCGGACGATCCCGACGCCGGTTTCGTCGCAGGAGGTCTCGATCCCGAGCACCAGGGGTTCGTCGCTCACCGCAGCCTCCGCCTCATCACCAGCGCGTCCACGTCCCCGGGTTGGTAATAGCGCCGCCGCACCGAGAGTTGTTCGAAACCGTGCCGCCGGTAGAGAGCCAGCGCCGGGGCGTTGTCGGCACGCACCTCGAGCAGCAGCGTCTCGGCACCGCCGGCCCCGGCCCGGACGACGAGTTCGTCCAGCAGGCGGTCGCCCAGCCCCATTCCCCGGTATGCCGCGCACACCGCGATCGTCATGACGTCGGCCGTGTCGCCGGCCAGGTCCAGACCCGCATAGCCGGCCAACACCCCCTCGACCTCGGCAACGACGTAGTCCCGCCGGGGCCGTCCGGCCAGTTCGGCCCACCAGGTCGCCTCGGCCCAGGCGTCGTCGGCGAAGAGGTGACGCTCGGCCTGAGCCAGCCCGGGAATGTCGGTCCAGCGCAGCTCCCGCACGGTCACGTCGGGCCGCGGCCGGGCCGGGTCGGGCGCCTGGATCACGGTGGCCCTCACCCGAGGGCCGATTTCGCGACGACATGGGGGGCCGCGTCCGGCCGGCGCAGGTAGAGCGGCTCGCGGGCGTCCAGCGGATCCCCAGCGGCCAGGCGGTGCACCGCCAACGTGGCCAGCGCCGCCGCCGAGACGTCCAGCACGTCCAGGCCGGCCGGGAAGAGCGCCGGATAGAGCATCGGGCCGCGGCCGAGGGTCGGCAGCGCCCGGACCGACTCGGGCAACTCCGCCGGCCGGGACACGGCGGGCTCGGAGAGCGGGCGAACGGCACCGGGCGACACGGCATACCGAGCCCAGTAGACCTCCTTGCGCCGCGCGTCGGTGGCGACGAGGACCTCCCCATCCGGGCCTGCGGCGGCGAGCGCGTCCAGCGAACACATCCCGTGCAAGCTCGCGCCGGTGACCAGCGACATGACGCGAGCGCTGACGATTCCGACCCGCAGGCCGGTGAACGGTCCCGGGCCCAGCCCGCAGACGATGTGGCTGAGATCTGCGGCCTGCGCTCCGGCCCGGGTCAACACCTCCTGTATGCCGGGCGCCAACCGTTCGCCGTGCGCGCGGGCGTCCAGCGTGGTCGCCTCTGCCAGCACCCGGGACCCGTCGTGTAGCGCGACGGTGATGGCGCTGGTCGAGGTGTCGAGGGCGAGCAGGAGCACCGGACCAGGTTAGTCGGGCTCGCTGACCAGTTCGTCCAGGGCCGTCCGGGCCTGCGGCTGCGCCCAGCGAGCACCCGTCGCGGTGACCCTCACCCGGCGGGTCTCGTCCGGCCCCGCGGTCAGGACGAGTTCCAAGCGGTCGGAGCTGAGTTGTTCGGCCAACCCCTCGCCCCATTCGACGACGACCACCGAGGCATCCAGGTCGGCGTCCAGGTCCAGGTCGTCCAGTTCGACCGCGCCACTGAGCCGGTAGGCGTCGACGTGGACCAGAGCCGGCCCACCGGTCAGCGACGGGTGCACCCGGGCGATGACGAAGGTCGGTGAGGTGACCGGTCCGCGCACTCCCAGGCCGTCGCCAAGGCCCTGGGTGAGCGTCGTCTTGCCGGCACCGAGGTCACCGGTGAGCACGACCAGGTCGCCGGCCCGCAGCACCCGGGCCAACCGGCTGCCCCACGCCCGGGTCGCGTCGGGGTCGGCGAGAACGGCCTCAGGCATGCTCTCGCTTGCGGCTGTTGCGCAGCCCCTCTCGGACCCGGCGGGCCTTGGCCACCGGGGTGACGACGAGGGTCACGTGCGGCTTCTCGGCCGGGTCGAGGTGCTTGGCCCGGCCGACCTCGGCCCGGTCGAGCAGGGCGAGGAGTTGGTCGTTGAGCAGGTCGGGGTGTTCGAGCATGATGACGTGCCCGGCGTCGCGGATGAGCACGTGCTCGGCCCCGGGGATCCCGTTGACGATGAGTTCACTGTGCGCGGGCGGGGTGAGCACGTCCTGGGTCCCGTTGAAGACGAGGGTTTCGATGTGCGCGAAGTGCGCCAGGGCCGGGACCTTGTTGTAGGCATCGAAGGTCGGCACGAAGTCGGAGACGACCGACAGGTCGGTGCCCAGCAGCATCTTCGCGGCCAGCCGCACCACGCTGCGCGGCACCGGCGAGGCGAAGGAGTAGCGCTCGACGAGGAACTCCTCCATGTCCCGGTTGGCCTTGAGCAGGTTGCCCAGCAATTCCGGGCGGCGGGACAGGCCGGTGAGCACGCTCGGGCCGATCCGTTCCAGGACCTGCTTGCCGGTGGCCGCGACGACGCCGCCGTTGGCCAGAGGCAGACTGCCCGGAGAGGTGGCGATCGCCCCGAAGGCGATGGTCCGCTCCTTGATGACGTCGGGGTGACTCTCGGCCAGCGCCATGATCGTCATGCCGCCCATCGAGTGGCCGATGAGGGCCAGGTCGCCCTCGGGGGCGGTGGCCTGGATGACGGCGTTGAGGTCCTTGCCCAGCTGGTCGATGTGGTAGCCGACCCTGGCGCCCTTGCCGGACCGGCCGTGACCGCGCTGGTCCCAGATGACGACCTTGTAGCCCGCCCGGCGCAGGGCCCGCCGCTGCAGCACCCAGCATTCGCTGGTGAGGCAGTAGCCATGGGACAGGACGACCGTCGGCTTCGGATGCCCGGCGGCCGTCATCGTCGGTCCGGTGGGGTCGTCGATGGCGGCGTGCAGCACCACTCCGTCGTCGGCGACGACGGCGAGCTCCCGGGAGGGAGCCTCGATGAGGCTGGCGTACTCAGGAAGTTGGGCGTCCTCGCGGCGGCGGATCCGGTCGGCGATCAGCCCAGCCGCACCGAGCGCACCGGCTGCACCCGCGGCACCGAGACTGACACCCAGACCGACGAGGTTGGGGCGACCCCTAGCCATCAGCCGACCTCCTGCGATCCGACGTACACCCGTTCCACCCGCGGGCCCAACCTCGTCACGATCTCATACGAGATCGTCTCGGTCGACACCGCCCACTCCTGTGCGGTGGGTTCGCCGTGCTGGCCCGTGCCGAAGATCACCACCTCGTCACCGGGCCGGGCCGTCGAGTCCGGCCCCAGGTCAATGACCACCTGGTCCATGCAGACCCGCCCGGCGATCGTGAACCGTTGTCCGCCAACGGAGACCGGACCGACGCCGCTGGCCCGGCGGGGGATCCCGTCGCCGTAGCCGACCGGCACGAGGCCCAGCCGGGTCGCCCTGGGCGTCGTGTAGGTGTGCCCGTAGGACACCCCGTGACCGGCCGGGACGTCCTTGACGAGCGCCAGCCTCGCCACGAGGGTCATCACCGGGGTGAGGCCGTATGCCGCCGGGTCGCCAAGCTGGGGCACCGACGAGAGTCCGTAGGCCGCGAGCCCCACCCGGACCAGGTCGTAGTGCAGACTCGGATCGGTCAGTGTCGCAGGGGAGTTCGCCAGATGCCGGACCTCCGGAGCGAACCCGGCCCGTTCGGCCTCGGCGACCGCCGCCTCGAAAACCTCCTGCTGGCGCCGGATCGATGGGTGTCCCGGCTCGTCGGCGCAGGCCAGGTGGGACCAGACCCCGACGACCTCGAGCCGCCGGTCTCGCGCGGCCCGCCCGGCCGCGGCGAGCAGCTCGGTGAAGCCCGCGGCATACGCGCCGGCCCGCCCCAACCCGGAATCGACCTTGAGGTGCACCCGCGCCCGACGACCGGTGTCCCGGGCTGCCGCGGCGATCTCGGCCACGGCCCACGGGTCGGAAACCCCCAGGTCGATGTCGCGCCGCAGGCAACCCGCGAAGTCGGCACCCGGGACCGCGAGCCAGGCCAGGACACGTCCGTCGATCCCGTTGTCGCGCAAGGCAATCGCCTCGGCAAGCTGGGCCGTTCCGAGCCAGCCGGCGCCGGCCGACCGGGCCGCGCGGGCGACCGGCACCAGCCCGTGACCGTAGGCGTCGGCCTTGACGACGACCATGACGTCCGCCCCCGCGGCCCGCTCCCGCAGCGCCCGGACATTCCCCGCGACCGCTCCGAGGTCGACGTATGCCGTGGCCGGGTGGCCCGGCCGAAGCGGCCGCGGCGGGGGCGCGGAGGGTGCTGGGGTGGTCATCGCGGGACAGTGTGCCAGGCGGCGGGTCAGTCGGCGGTTGCTGCGACGGCGAGCAGCCCGGCGATGACGGCCGGCAGCCGGCGGGACAGCACCAGCGGCCGGACCGGCCCGCCGGGGTTGACCCGGTCGGCGGCCACCCCGTGCACGAGCGCGCCCATCGAGGCCGCGTCGAGCAGGTCGACGCCGGCAGCGACGAGGGTGCCCAGGATGCCGGCCAGGACGTCACCGGCCCCGGCGGTGGCCAGCCAGGCCGGGGCGTCGGACTGGCTGCGGATCGGCCGGCCGGAGGCGGTCGGGGGGACGACAAGGGTGGTGGCGCCCTTGAGCAGCACGACGCAGCCGAGCACATCGGCGGCGGCTCGGGCGTGCTCGACCGGGCGGGCCAGGACGTCCTCGCGGGTGATCTCGCCGCCGGTCACCTCGCCGGGCCCGGACCCAAGACGGGTGAGCAGCCGAGCCAACTCCCCGGCGTGCGGCGTGATCAGGGTCGGCCACGGTCGGGGCGCGACGAGGGCCAGCGCACCGGCGTCCACGACACAGGGCAGCTCGCTCTCCAGGGCCCGCCCGATCCACCGCAGTTGAGCCTCGTCGTCGGTGTCGTCCGGGTCGACGCCGGAGCCGAGCACCCAGGCCTGGACCCGGCCGGTCGCGGTGACCGCTTCGGGAGCATGGGTGTGCACGAGCGCCGCGACCTCGGCAGGACCCAGGTAGCGGACCATTCCAGGTCCGGCGCCCAGCGCCCCGAGGACGCACAGGACTCCCGCGCCCGGGTAGGCCGCCGACCCGGCCACGACGCCCACGACGCCCCGGGAGTACTTGTCCGACATCGCAGTGGGGACCGGCCAGCGGGCCGCAAGTTCGGCCGCGGTGATCCGTTCGGCGACCGGCCGGACCCCGGTGAAGTCGAGCCCGATGTCGACGACGGTGAGCCGCCCGGTGGCCGCCTCGGTGACCGGCAGCAGGTGGCACGGTTTGGCCGCACCGAAGGTCACCGTTTCGTCGGCGAAGACGCAGTCCGCGGTGCCGGTCAAGCCGGCCGGATCGACACCGCTGGGCAGGTCGACCGCCAGGACGTAGGCCTCGGCCGGGATCGCCTCGACCCAGCCGCGTGCCTCCTCGCTCAGACCGGGCCGCCCGCCGATCCCGGTGATCCCGTCGACGACGAGGTCGGCCTCGGCCAGCAGCTCGCGCCAGCCCGGCTCCCCCGTGTGGGTGAGGACCACCCCGGCCAGTTCGGCGGCCTCTCGTCCGCCCGGGTGGACCGTCCCGTATGCCGTGCACACCGCGGCGGTTGCGATGCCCGCCTCGGCGAGCTGCGCGGCGGCATACAGGGCGTCTCCGCCGTTGTTGCCCCCGCCGACGAGTGCGACGACCCGCCGGCCACTCCGCTCGGTGAGCCGGGCGAGGACGACCTCGGCGAGCGCCCCCGCCGCCCTGGCCATGAGCTCGCCCTCGGGCAGTCCGGCCATCGCGGCTGCCTCGACAGCGCGGACGTCGGTGACGGCATACGCGTGAATCACGGTTCCCCCTCGGCGATGACGACGGCAGAGGCGACCCCCGCGTCGTGGGACAGCGAGACGTGCAGGGTCTGCACGCCCAGCTCCCGGGCCCGGGCCAGGACACTACCGGTGACGTCGATTTCCGGGCGCCCTTCGGCGCTGCGCAGCACGGTGGCATCCGACCAGGACAGGCCGACCGGCGAGCCCAGGGCCTTGGCGAGGGCTTCCTTGGCCGCGAACCTGGCGGCGAGGGAGTGCAGCGGCATCCCTCGCTCGACTTCGGTGAACAGCCGCTCGCGCAACGCGGGGGTGCGCTCGAGGGACTCGCCGAACCGGGCGATGTCGACGACGTCGATCCCCACGCCGAGGATCATCGGGTCACTCCACCGTCACGGACTTGGCGAGGTTGCGCGGCTGGTCGACGTCCAGGCCCTTGGCGCTGGCCAGTTCCAGGGCGAAGACCTGCAGCGGAACGACGGTCAGCAGCGGCGCGAGCAGCGGCGGAGTGGCCGGGACCCGGATGACCTCGTCAGCGAACGGCACGACGGCCTCGTCGCCGTCCTGCGCGACGACGAGGGTGCGGGCGCCGCGGGCTCGGATCTCCTGGATGTTGGAGACGACCTTGGCGTGCAGGTCGTGCGGGGTGTCCGGCCCGGGCACGATGACGAAGACCGGTTGGCCGGGCTCGATGAGGGCGATCGGCCCGTGCTTGAGCTCGCCGGCGGCGAAACCCTCGGCGTGAATGTAGGCCAGCTCCTTGAGCTTGAGCGCACCCTCGAGCGCGACCGGGAAGCCAACGTGCCGGCCCAGGAAGAGGACGGCCCGGCTGTCGGCCATGAACCGGGCGATCTCCCGGACGCGGTCCATCCGGCCCAGGACGGTTTGGATCTTGTCCGGGACCTCGCGCAACTCGCGCATGACGGCCTGGGCGTTGTCCGCGTGGATGCCGCCGCGCAACTGGGCCAGATAGAGGCCGAGCAGGTAGCAGGCGGTGATCTGGGCGAGGAAGGCCTTGGTCGAGGCGACCGCGATCTCCGGCCCCGCGTGGGTGTAGATCACCGCGTCGGACTCACGCGGGATGGTCGAGCCGTGGGTGTTGCAGATCGAGACGGTGAGGGCCCCCAGCTCGCGGGCGTGTTTGACGGCCATGAGGGTGTCCATCGTCTCGCCGGACTGGCTCACCGACACGACGAGCGTGTTGCCGTCCACGACCGGGTCGCGATAGCGGAACTCGTGGGCCAGCTCGACCTCGCACGGGATCCGGGTCCAGTGCTCGATGGCGTACTTGGCGACCATGCCAGCATACGCGGCGGTCCCACAGGCGACGATGATGATCTTGTCGACGTCCCGAAGCGCGTCCTCGCTGACCCGGAGTTCGTCGAGAACGAGTTCGCCGTCGTCCTTTGTCCGACCCAGCAGGGTGTCGGCGACGGCGTGCGGCTGCTCGTCGATCTCCTTGGCCATGAACGAGGGGTAGCCACCCTTCTCGGCCGCTGCGGCGTCCCAGTCGACGTGGTACCGGCGGCCTTGGGTGGGCTGCCCGTCGAAGCCGATCACCGACACCGAGTCCGGGGTGATCGTGACGATCTGATCCTGGCCGAGCTCCATCGCCTCGCGGGTGTGTCCGATGAACGCCGCGACGTCCGAGCCGAGGTAGTTGGCGCCATCGCCGAGCCCCACGACGAGCGGGCTGTTGCGTCGGGCACCGACGACGACACCCGGTTGGTCGGCGTGAATGGCCAGCAGGGTGAATGCCCCGTCGAGGCGGCCGACGGCCTCGAGCATCGCGGCGGTGAGGTCGCCGGTGCGCTCGAACGCGTGGGCGACCAAGTGCGCGGCCACCTCGGTGTCGGTCTCGGATTCGAAGGTCACGCCTTGGGCGAGCATGGCGGTCTTGAGCGAGTGGAAGTTCTCGATGATGCCGTTGTGGATGAGGGCGAGCCGACCCCCGGCGCCGCCCAGGTGCGGGTGGGCGTTCTCGTCGGTCGGGCCTCCGTGGGTGGCCCAACGG
>CAZNLX010000025.1:0-14606 GCA_964573925.1 uncultured Intrasporangiaceae bacterium | reverse complement strand
GAAAAACCGCAGGTCAAGGCACCAGCCCGGCCAGTGGCTCAAGATAACGATCGAGCGGCTCAACCGCGAGATCCGCCGCCGCACCGACGTGGTCGGCATCTTCCCCGACCGCGCCTCGATCATCCGCCTGGTCGGCGCCGTCCTAGCCGAGCAGCACGACGAATGGGCCGAAGGTCGCCGCTACCTCGGCCTGGACGTCCTGGCCCGAGCCCAAGCCGTCGACACCGCATTGACCAGGAGGTGACCGAACCCGAACTCCCAGCCCTCACAGCCTGATCGACACGCCCAACCGAGGGATCAACCTCGTACACCACCCCATCGGACTTGACCCACCGCCGCGCTTTCACCCCTCCCTACTCTGCCGTCGCCCCGCCGCCGCACCCCGCCGTCGCCCTGCCGTCGCGCCTCTCGCTCGGTGATTGTGTGGCCACATGTCCCTCGCCGGGCCATGTGGCCACACAATCCGGAACGGGCCACCGCGCGGCGGTGACAGGATGGGGGTATGGACGCCGTACCCGCCTCGGTCGACCCCGCCGACGCCGCCACGATCCCTGTCGTCGAGACCGCAACGGTCGCGGACGAGGGCGTGGTCATCGATGTGCGCGACCATGCCGACTGGCTGGCCGGCCACGCGCCGGGCGCGATCAACATCCCCATCGCCCAGTTGGCCGCGCGGCTCGACGAGGTGCGTGCGCTCGTCGAGGCCAACGGCGGACCGGTGCCGGTGAGCTGTGGTGGCGGGACGAAGCAGGTGCGGGCCACGGCATACCTGCGGGCGAACGGGGTCGAAGCGGCGATCCTGCGCGGCGGAATGCGGGGCTGGAAGTCGGCCGGCCGCTCCATGCAGCCGGGTGAGGACGCCGGCCCCTGAGCCCCTCGGACCGACCCGCCTGGACCCGGTCGAACCGACCCGGTCGCCCAGACCCGGTCGAACCGACCCGATCACCCCCACCAACCGACCTCGCCGGCCGACGCTGGCTGGCGAGGTGAACATCCAACTGGCAGAACGGCATACGCGATGAAGATCCTCTCGATCCAGTCTCATGTGGCCTACGGGCACGCCGGGAACTCCGCGGCGGTGTTCCCGCTGCAGCGGCTCGGCCACGACGTCTACCCGGTGCTCACGGTGACCTTCTCCAACCACACCGGCTACGGCGCCACCCGCGGTCCGCTCATCGCGCCGGCCGACGTCGCCGAGGTGATCACCGGCGTGCAGGAGCGCGGCGCCTTCCCGGAGCTCGACGCGGTGCTCTCCGGCTACCTGGGGGCCGAGACGATGGGTTCGGTCGTCCTCGATGCCGTCGCTCGGGTCAAGGCCGCCAACCCGAGCGCGGTCTATTGCTGCGACCCGGTCATGGGCGATGTGGGGCGCGGGTTCTTCGTCCGCGAGGGCATCCCCGAGTTCCTCCGCGACGAGGTGGTGCCCGCCGCGGACCTCGTCACGCCCAACCAGTTCGAGCTGGAATTCCTTGCCGGACAGGTGATCTCGACGGAGGCCGACCTCCTCGCCGCCGTCGCGACCGTGCGCGCATCCGGCCCGTCGACCGTGCTCGTCACGAGCGTGCTCACCTCGCAGACCCCGGCCGGATCGATCCAGATGGCCTGCGTCAGCGACACCGGCGCCTGGATCGTCACCACCCCCATGCTCGACATGACGGTCCGCGGTGGTGGCGACGTGACGGCCGCGGTCTTCCTCGCGCACTGGCTCACCGACGGGCCTCGGGTCGCGCTCTCCCGCACCGCCGCGACGATGTATGCCGTGCTCGCCGCGACCCACGCTGGGGGGTTCGCCGAGATGCGCCTCGTGGCTGAGCAGGAGTCGATTGCCCATCCGGTCGAATCCTTCGAGGTCCGTCCGCTCGGCTGAGCGGCCGAGCCGGTTCGAAGGGGGACCTGGCCGCGATGCCGATCGTCTTCGTCCACGGAGTCGCCGTGCGCGACCCCGACGACCCGCAGTATGCCGCCGCGCAACGCCTCACCCGCGGCGCGGACTGGGCGGTCGTCGAGTCCGCCCTCCGGGAACACGTCGCGCCCGCGGTCCGGCCTTCGGCCCCGGAGCGGGTCGCCCTGGTCCGGGTCTACTGGGGCGACCTCGGCGTCCAGCCCGGCGATCCCCTCACGGACCCCCGTCCGGCCTTGCGCGAGCTGCCCCGGCCGGCTGCCCTGGAGCCGGACGAGCTTGGAGAAGCGTTGCAGCACAGCCTTTTCGAGGAGCTGCCACCGGCGATGTGGCCGGCCGTCGTCGACGCCGTGTGGGAGACCGTGAGCGAGCCCGCCCTGCGCGCACAGCTCGCCGCTCGGTCACCGAAGCGTCAGGCACGCTGGTTGGAGAAGCAGGCTCGCGAACGGCTCGAGTCCAGGGTTCCCGAGCTGACCACCATGCTGGCCCCCCTCGCCCTCGACCTGGCCGCCGCGGGGCGTCGCAACGTTCGCTGGGCGATGGGCGAGGTGCGGCGCCCGCTGCACGAGGTGGTGCCGGTCTTCGTCGGTGACGTGCTGCGCTATCTCGACGGACGCGGCATACCGGGGGCTCCCGGGCCGATCGTCGAGCGGGTCCTCGCCGGGCTCGCCCAGGCGCGCGATGCCGAGCGCGGGGAGGCGGAGCCGCTCGTCGTCCTCAGTCACAGCATGGGCGGGCAGTTGGTCTTCGACGCGCTCACCGCCTTCGCGAGCGAGGTGCCCGGGGGTATGCCGCGCGTGGACTTCTGGTGTGCCAGCGGTGGGCAGGTGGGGCTGTTCGCGGAGTTGGGGATGTTCGCAGGCGGTGCGCAGGGGGCAGCGTCGGGGGTGCCGACCGAGCGGTTGGGCTATCTGTGGAATGCCTGGAGTTCCTCGGACGTCCTGAGCTTCCCCGCGCAGGGGCGGATCGCCGGGGCGCACGACTCGGACTTCGCGTTCACCGGGACACCGGGTGCGAACCACATGGCCTACCTCGTCGAGACCGACTTCTACCGGACGTTGGCGGCGAAGATCCTGGCGCACTGCCGGGTGACCGGGGTTTCTGGTCGGCGTGCCGGCGGCACGGCTGCTCGCGACACGACCTAGCGGAGTATGGAGAAATATCGGACTGACGCTAGAGAGCGGCATACAGTCCGATCATGGACCCGATCCGCAACCCCTATGCGCCCGGCGCGGGGCAGCGACCGCCTGAGCTGGCCGGCCGCGACGAGCAGCTGCGCGCGTTCGACGTGACCCTGGAGCGGGTGGCTCGGGGACGTCCCGAGCGGTCGGTCGTGCTCACCGGGCTGCGCGGCGTCGGGAAGACGGTGCTGCTCAACGCGCTTCGCTCCGCGGCGGTCCGGGCACATTGGGGGACAGGCAAATTGGAGGCCCGGCCGGACCAGCCGTTGCGTCGGCCGCTGTCGGCGGCCTTGCACATGGCGGTGCGCGAATTGGGGCATCCGCAGCCCGACGAGGTGGCGCACGTGCTCGGGGTGGTCAAGGCGTTCGCGCAACGTGACCCGGTCGGCAGCGGATCGGGAGCCGGCGGCGCGAGCGGAGCCGGGGCCGGAGGGCGGGGGAGCGGTCGCGGGACCGGCCGGGGGAGTGCGGCGTCGGGCACGGCGAGCCGGCTGCGGGACCGATGGTCGGTGGGCATCGACGTGCCGGCGGTGACCGGGCGGGCCGACTCCGGCGACATCGAGATCGACCTCGTCGAATTGCTCACGGAGGTCGGCGGATTGGCCGCCGACCGGGGCGTGGGGGTGGCGATCTTCATCGACGAGATGCAGGACCTGGGCGCCGACGACGTCTCGGCGCTGTGCGCGGCGGCCCACGAGATCTCCCAGTCGGGACTGCCGGTCGTCATCGTCGGGGCCGGCCTGCCGCACCTGCCCGCGGTGCTCTCGGCGTCGAAGTCGTACTCCGAGAGGCTGTTCCGCTATTCGCGGATCGACCGACTCGACCTCGAGGCCGCGCGCGTCGCGCTCACCGCGCCCGCCGCCGAGGAGGGCGCCAGTTGGTCGTCGGAGGCATTGGCGCAGATGTATGCCGTGACCGCCGGCTACCCCTACTTCGTCCAGGCCTACGGCAAGGCCGTCTGGGATGTGGCGGTCGGCCCGGAGATCACCGTCGACGATGTCCGGGTAGCGGCCCCGGAGGCCGAGGCCGAGCTGGCGGTCGGCTTCTTCGGGTCCCGCTACGAGCGGGCGACCCCGGCGGAGCGGGAGTACCTGCGGGCGATGGCGGAGGCGGCATACAGCGCGGTGGCCGACGCGCACTCTGGGGGCGGTGGGGCCGGGGATGGCGACGGGAGCGGAGCCGAGGCCCCGGGGGCGTCGGCGGTCGAACTCGATGCCGTGCCGACCGCCGACGTCGCGGCGCTGCTCGGGAAGAAGCCGCAATCCCTCTCTCCCGCAAGGGATTCGCTGATGAAGAAGGGCCTCATCTACTCCGGTGAGCGGGGTCTGATTGCCTTCACCGTCCCCCACTTCGGCCGATACCTGCGCACCCACCCGGACTGACTCGACTTCGACGGTCAACGGCCGCGATCTTGAGACTTACCCGGGAGTATGAGGCCGCGTGAGACAGATCGGCACGGAACTGGGATCCTGAGACCGTGGCGGTGTTGTTGGCCGACGTGAGATCCCCGTTGGCACTCACTCCCGTGGCCGGGTTCGGTTGCCGGCGAACTGGGTCACGCAGGTCTTGTCAAAGCGAGGCACGCAACGTCTCCCGTTCCCGAACCCGATGCCGGAGGGTGAGATGCAGGGCTGACCTATGGCGCTATCACCTCTCGCGGAGTCGTGCCGTGCTAGCCTTGGGGCATCACGACCGGTTCCGCCTGCTACGGCAGGTCCAGGGCCGGTCTTCACTTTCTCGGGGCGGGGCTCATGACTGATGAGGTGAAGGTTTACCGGACGTACGACCAGCAGGTCGATCTGCTCGCTGGCCGCGGTATGGACGTGGGGGACCGTGACCGCGCGGTCACCGTGCTTCGCCGCGTCAACTACTACCGGCTCAGCGGATACTGGTACCCGTTCCGACAGCGGGTCGGCGGCACACGCGTCGACGACTTCTACCCGGGAACGCGGCTGGACGACGTCGTGGCGCTCTACGAGTTCGACGCGAGGCTCCGAGCGGCGACGTTCTCGGTGCTCGCACCTGTCGAGCTGGCGATCCGGGCTCTGCTCGGCCACGAGCTAGGCCGCCTGCACCCGTGCGCCCACCTGGATCCCGGCCTGCTCGGGCCGACCGCCCGACAGGGCGACTCCTACCGCCACTGGCAGGATGGATACGAGCAGGAGCTCGGTCGTTCGCGCGAGGACTTCGTTGCCCACCACTGCGTCAAGTACGGCGGAGTGCTCCCGGTATGGGCCGCGGTGGAAGTGTTGGACTGGGGAAGCCTGGCGCACCTCTACGGCTTTGCGCCGCGCGAAGTGCAGGAATCCATCTCAGCCAGATGCGGTCTCAGCGGACCTCAACTGACGTCCTGGATGAAGTCCCTCAATGTGGTGAGGAACGTCTGCGCGCACCACAGCCGGCTGTTCAACCGGGTTCACACCTTGACGCCGCGGCTCCCCAAGGTCGGTGTGCATCCTGACCTCGACGCGGCGACGACCGCCTGGAACCGCACCTTTGCGCAACTCACCCTGATTCAGTTCCTGCTCAACCGGCTCCAACTCGGCCGCACGCGGGTGCTGCCGGCCGTGGTGAGGACGTACCCAACGGTCGCGGCAGTTCCGCTGACGCACCTCGGTGCCGCCAAGGACTGGGAGACATCGAGCCACCTCTGGGCGTCATGACTCTGGTACCGCTCGTCCTTCAGGTGAAGGGGTGCGGAGATGTGTCTCAGAATCTGCAGCGGATCGCGTCTCAGATTGGTTGGAGCGGCCGGGGCGTTGTCTCTGGGTCGGTCAGCGCTGACACGACGGCGAGCGAATCTCCCCCAGCAGCCTGTTCAGACCCCCGCAGCTGGCCGCATCCGCTGACGCGGGTGTCCCGCTGGTTGCGTTGCCGCGCCGCACCCTTCACCCGACACGGCGCGCCCGCGGAAGTCGCCCTCAAGCCGTGAGTGCCCAGCAGGTCCACCGGGCTGGCCAGAGTCCCTGACGTACTGTCCCCGGGCTTCAGCTCACCCTCCCACCGCTGCACTCGCCAAGCAGTTCCTGACGTGGCGGCATCGGCCCGACGTAGCCCGCTGGTTCCTGAAGCAGCGCATCGAGGACACCGACGAATACGTTGACGAATGGGCCACCTACGACGGCTCCGATCACCATCGAGTCGTGGCTGTCCTGGACGGCGTGATGGTCGGCCAAGCGACCTTGGGGGTCGTGGACGGCATGGGCCAGTCGGGTAGCGAGGTACGACAACGGCCTCCGAGTCCTGGTCCATCTCCGCGCCATGGTCACCTCAGGTGGCCAGCACTAGCGTGTGCGCCGTGAGCACCCCCGATGCGGCCCCCACGAACCCGGGCCCCACGCAAGGGCAGCCTGCGCACGGCCCTGCCAGCCCGGCAACGGTCCCGGCGTCCGGCACCGCCCCGACGACCCGACCCGCTGAGTCCGCGCGCCGCCCAGTGGTCGCGCACCGCCGCCAGCCGATGCTCGGCCGCGACCCTGACGAGTCGCATCGGGTCTCCACGACGCTCGAGTTGCTCTTCGACCTGACCTTCGTCGTCGCCATCTCCCTGTGCGGCGCCCAGTTCGCTCATGCCGTTGCGGCCGGGCACGTCGGTGTCGGGCTGCTGGGTTTCGCCTTCGGGATGTTCGGCATTCTCTGGGCCTGGATGAACTACACGTGGTTCGCCTCGGCCTTCGACACCGACGACTGGGCGATGCGGGTGGCGACCCTCGTGCAGATGGTCGGCGTCCTGGTGCTCGGGCTCGGCCAGGCGCCCTTCTTCGCCTCGATCGAACACGGGCACGTCGACAATCGCGTCATCATCGCCGGCTACGTCGTCATGCGGATCTCCATGGTCTATCTCTGGCTGCGGGTCGCGAAGGAGGCACCGGCATACCGGGAGAAGGGGCGCGCCTACGCGAAATGGATCGTCGTCGCGCAACTCCTGTGGATCGGACTCGGGCTGGCGCACCTCTCGCTCGTCTGGTCCGTCGTCGGCGGCCTCGTCGCGGTGACCCTGGAGTTCGTCGGCCTCGCCTGGGTGCAGACCCGGGTCGGCGGCGCCAACACGCCCTGGCATCCCCACCACATCTCCGAGCGCTACGGGCTGCTCGTCATTATCGCCCTCGGCGAGGTCATCCTCGGGACGACGACCGCGGTGGGCGCCCTGGTCGAGCGGGCGGACTGGAGCGCCGATGCCGTCGTTGTCGCGGTGGCCGGGATCGCGCTCGCCGTCGGGGTGTGGTGGTGCTACTTCGCCGTGCCGTGGGGAGCGCTGCTCGCCGCCGCACCGACCAAGGCCTTCGGATTCGGCTACGGACACATGCCCCTGTATGCCGTCATCGCCGCCATCGGTTCCGGACTGCACGTCACGGCATACCTCGTCGAGGGCGAGGCGCACCTGGGTGCCCTCGGCGTGACGCTGGCGGTCGCGGTGCCGGTGGGGCTGACCGTCGTGGGCATCCTCGTGTTCGCGAGCTACCTGCTCCCGGTGGCGCGAGCCTTCCACGGGGTGCTCGCCGGTCTCGTGCTCGTCGACCTCGTCGCGGCGGTCGTCCTCGCGGCCGTCGGCGTGCCGGTCGCCTGGTGTCTCGGCGTGGTCGTCGTGGCTCCGTGGCTCGCCGTGGCCGCCTATGAGGTGCGCGGGCATCACCATCTCGCTCGGTTCTTCGCCGAGCACGGGATCACCGCGACCCACGGGTGACGTCAGCGAACGGGCCCGGTCCCGTCAGCTCCGGTCAGCTGCGCAGCCGGAAGCGGACGGAGGCCGCGCACGAGGGCGGTCTCCACGCGGACTCGTTCGGCGGGCGTGATCGATCCGGGCAGCTTGGCCATGGTCGACGCGATGATCCCCGCGGTGCGGACGGACACCCGGCCCGAGGCGAACGCCTCCCGGGTGCGATCCAAACCGCCGTCGAGAGCAACGGCCAGGGCCACATCGCGCTGCGCCGACGCACCGCCCGAGCCGGTGGCTCTGGCGACCCACGCGGCTGTCGAGGTGTGCCCGACCCGGCGGTGCGCCTGCTGCCGATCGGCCCTGGCAAGCAAGGCGAGTATGACCGCCTCGACCCGCCGCGCGATGCGCTCCAGCTCCTCGACATCCGCCGTCGTGACCAACATGTGTTCGATGGCAAGGTTTGGGGCTCCGAAAGCACCGAGACGTCCGGCCTGGTCCGTTCTCGGGTGGCCAGGCGCAGCGGACGAGGACCCCGCCTGCCCACCGTGGTCGACGAGGAGCAGCCAAGGAGCATCCGGTCGTCCGGCCGGGGCGGAGCACCCCGCTTCCTGTCTGCTGCGGGCCAGCCCCTCACAGGCCATCGACCGTGCGGTATGGTCCCGACTGTGAACCTCGAGAAGGTGGTCTTCGGCTTCTTCGTGCTGTTGGCGGCCACGCTGAATTTCGGGTATTTCTACGGCGACATCCGTGACCCCACCGTGCACAACGTCTTCGAGCTCTACCTGGCCGTCTTCGTCAATATCGTCGCGACGATCCTCAAGTTCGGTGACCGCACTCAAATGGGAGCGATCTACCTTGCGACGAGTCTGGTGGCATCGCTGCAGTTGATCGCGGCAACGGCCGTGCACATCTACGCGGTGGAGGTCTCGACGTTGGGGATGGACGCGCACGCGATCTCCAGCGTGGTGTCCCTGTGTGGCGGCGCCCTGCTGGCCAACACGGTGTCTGTGATCCTCTTGGTGATCGAAACCTCGTCGTTCCGTCACCGCTGAGTCAGGCGACCGTCCGTGGCGATCACCCCGTTCAACGAGCGGCCGTGGAGTCGTGGCGGCCCGCGGGTGTCCCGTCGCCACGTCGTCGCGATTCCGGACGACTCTCCGGACACCGCGGTCCTGTTCATCCTCCTGCGCCGTCTGCGTCAGCCCCTTCTCTTGCTCGTCGTGATCCTCACGATCGCGACGCTCGGCATGTCGCAGATCGACGGAGTGGATTTCGACGGCAACCCTCGGCGCTTGACCGTCTTCGAATCCTTCTACTTCATGACGTATACCGCCGCCACGGTCGGATATACGGAGCTCTTTCCCTACACCTCGGCGCAACGCATGTGGGTCACCGGATCCATCTATGCCGGCGTCTTGGGGTGGGCCTACGCATTGGGCACCCTGTTTTCCATCGTCGGGGACAAGAACTTCAAGGAAGCGGTCGGGCTGCAGCGCTTCCGTCGGGCCGTCAACCGGATGAACGAGCCGTTCTACATCGTCGCCGGTTTCGGCAACGCTGGCCGGCTGGTCGGCAAGGGTCTGGACAACCTGGGCCATCGCTTCTCGGTGATCGACACCTTGCCCGAGCGCATCGACGTCCTCGAGTCCGACCAGTTGGAGTTGGATCCGCCCGGCTGGCACGGTGACCTGCGCACGCCCAGCCTGCTCGGCTGGGCAGGACTGGGTCACCGGCATTGCGCTGGAGTTGTCGCTGTCACCGACGACAACGACATCAATCTCGCGGTCCTCATGACGGCCCACTTGCTGCGGCCCGACGTCAGCGTCATCGCGCGCTGCAACACCCAGGAGGCCGAAGAGCAGATGTTCGCCTTCGGTGCCGACGGGGTGGTCAATCCCTACGAACGTTTCGGTGGCTACCTCGTGCTGGCGCTGCAACGTCCGGCGACGTCACAGTTGTCGAGTTGGCTCCTTGCGGCGAACGGCTCGGAGTTGCCCCCTCGCCGCGAAGGCCTGGCCGACGGACGATGGGTGGTCGCCGGTTCCGGGGAATTCGCCGTCGAGGTCGCGGCAGACCTCACCCGCGCCGGGCTGGAGGTCGTCATCGTCGATCCCGCGGAAGGGACGCCGGATGTGACCGACGCTGTCGGCATGGTTGCCGGCACGACGAGCGACACACTCAATCTCGCCCTCGCGTCGCGGGCCCGCCTGACCAAACCCGACTTGTTCGTCGCCGTTCGGCAACAAACGCACACCAATGCGCCGCTGGTCGAGGCGCTCGGTTTTGACTCGGTCTTCAGCCCGACCGATCTCGTCGCGCAAGAGATTCTCGCCCGCCTCGCGACGCCGCACCAGTGGCGCTTCATGACCCTGCTCACCGAACAGGAAGACGACTGGTCCGAGGCCCTGCTGGAGCGGCTGATCGCCACGTGCGGGTCCCGGTCCCCACGGCTGCGTCGCGTCGAGATCACCGAAACCCGGGCCCCGGCGGTGGTGCGCTGGCTGGACTCGGGGCGCCCGCTGACCGTCGGCGAGTTGGTGTCGGGCTCTTCGGGCCCGAACACGCCGACTGCGGCAGTGGCCCTCATGATGGCCAGGGACGGCGAGGACATTCTCGTGCCGGCGGACGATCTCCCGCTCCGCAAGGGTGATGTCCTGCTCATTGCGGGCCGCTCGGTGGCCTTCGCCGATCTCGACGAGCTGTTGCGCCAGGACGCGACCGTCGAGTACGTCGCGACGGGTGAATACCCAGACGCCACCTGGGTGTGGAAGGCTCTGCGCCGCTGGCGCGAACGGCGACAGTGAACTCCCCGGGGCGGGCCCCGGTCTGCTCGCCCGGGCGTACCGTGAACCGGTGACCCAGACCGCCGCACTCGCGCAGCTGTATGCCGCCGACCTCGTTGCCCTGCGCCGTGACCTGCACCGCCACCCCGAAATGGGGCTGCACCTGCCGCGAACCCAACGCCGGGTGCTCGAGGCTCTTGCCGGACTGGACGTGGAGATCACCGTCGGGCGCGGGCTGTCTTCGGTCGTCGCCGTCCTGCGCGGCACTTCCCCGACCGTTGCCCCCGTCCGCCCGGTCGTCCTTCTTCGCGGCGACATGGACGCCCTGCCGGTCCAGGAGGACCTCCCGCACAAGTGGGTCTCCGCCGAACCGGGCGTCATGCACGCCTGCGGCCACGACCTACACGTGGCGGCCCTGGTCGGTGCCGCCCGGATTCTCCACGCGATGCGCGACCAGCTCGCCGGTGACGTCGTCTTCATGTTCCAGCCTGCCGAGGAAGGTCCCGGCGGTGCCGAACCGATGATCGCTGAGGGTCTGCTCGACGTGGCTGGGAGGCGCGTGGACGCGGCATACGCGCTGCATGTCTCCTCGAGCGAACACCCGCGTGGCGTCTGGTGGGGGCGGCCGGGACCCGAGATGGCCGCGAGCGACGAATTCGAGCTCGTCGTGCGCGGCCGCGGCGGACACGGGTCGGCGCCGCACCGCACTGCCGACCCCGTCCCAGTGGCCTGCGAAATCGTCCTGGCGCTGCAGGCGATGGTCGCTCGGGGCCACTCCATCTGGGATCCGGTCGTCGTCACCGTCGGGACGATCCACGCCGGGACGAAGGACAACATCATCGGCGACGACGCCACCCTGACCGGGACCGTGCGCAGCTTCAGCGACCAGGCGCGGGCCCAGGCGCACGCCGGGATCGTGCGGGTCGCCGAGCATGTCGCGGCCGCGCACGGGCTGACCGCGGACGTGACGATCACCCAGGGCTATCCGGTGACGGTCAACGACTCGACCGAGTTCGAGTTCGTCAGGTCGACGATCCTCGAGCTGTTCGGGGCGGATCGGTGGGCCGACATGCCCGACCCGGAGGCCGGCGGCGAGGACTTCTCCTACGTGCTGCAGCAGGTCCCGGGAGCCTATGTCTTCCTCGGTGCGTGCGTCACCGACGATCACGAGTCGGCACCCGACAACCATTCTCCCCGTGCGGATTTCGATGACTCGGTGGTTGCCGACGGGGCCGCGCTGCTCGCGGAGGTGGCGCTGCGCCGCTGCCGCCGCTGAGTCCTCGGTGGGCCGACCTGGCGGCGTCGCCCGGTGACTTTGAGGGGAACTCAGGCGCGCGGCATACCATCTGGGCACCCGGACCACCCGGGACCCGGCGACGCGGCCGGGGCGAGGCGAAGCGGAGGCGACGATGGCCGACCGAGGCGGCTGGAACGAGCGGATCATCGAGGAGTTCCGCGCCCATGCGGGCCACGTCGGCGGGCCGTTCGAGACCGTGCCGCTCGTCCTCGTCCACCACGTCGGCCGCCGGACCGGCCGCGAGTTGATCGCGCCGCTGGCCTATCTGGCCGACGAGACCGACGCCGGCACGGTCTACATCTTCGCGTCCAAGGGCGGCGCGCCGACCAACCCCGACTGGTACTACAACCTCGTCGCCGCGGGGCATGCCGAGGTCGAGCGCGGGACCGAGCGGTATGCCGCGACCGTCACCGAAGTGACCGGTGCCGAGCGCGATGCGATCTTCGCGCGGCAGGTGGAGGCGGTCCCCGGCTTTGGGGAGTATGCCGCCCGCACCGCGGGGGTGCGCACCATCCCCGTCCTGCGGCTCACCCGGGTTGGCTAGCGGCCGGTCGTTGCCCGCCTCGAGTAGCGGCCGGTCGTCTCCCGCAGCGATCGTGTGGCGAAAACGCCCTCGGGGGGAGTTTTCGCCACACAATCAGCCGGGCGTGGTGCGCGCTCAGCGTCGCGGGGTCACGTATGCCGCGAGGTGCTGACCGGTCAGCGTCGCCTTCGGTGGCTTCGCGGCGACGAGCTCGGCCGGCGTCCCCTGGAAGACGATCCGTCCGCCGTCGTGCCCCGCGCCAGGCCCGAGGTCGATGATCCAGTCCGCGTGCGCCATGACGGCCTGGTGGTGCTCGATGACGATGACCGACTTCCCGGAATCGACGAGCCGGTCGAGCAGCCCGAGCAACTGCTCCACATCGGCCAGGTGCAGCCCCGAGGTCGGCTCGTCGAGGACGTAGACCGAGCCCTTCTCGCCCATGTGAGTGGCCAGCTTGAGTCGCTGCCGCTCCCCACCGGACAGTGTCGTCAGCGGCTGCCCCAGCCGCAGGTAGCCCAGGCCCACGTCGGCCAGCCTCGCAAGGATCGCGTATGCCGCCGCCGTCGCCGCCGGTTGACCTGGCGCGAAGAAGCCGACCGCTTCGGTGACCGGCAGGTCGAGGACTTCGGCGATGTTGAGCCCACCGAACCGATAGTCCAACACTGCCGCCTGGAAGCGTCGGCCCTCGCACTGCTCACAGGTCGTCGCGACCCCGGCCATCATCGCCAGGTCGGTATAGATGACTCCGTTGCCGTTGCAGGCTGGGCAGGCACCCTCCGAATTCGAGCTGAACAGAGCGGGTTTCACCCCATTGGCCTTGGCGAAGGCCTTGCGGATCGGCTCGAGCAGTCCGGTGTAGGTCGCCGGGTTGCTGCGCCGCGACCCCCGGATCGGCGCCTGGTCGATCGTCACGACACCGTCGACCGGTGACACCGAGCCGGTGATGAGCGAGCTCTTGCCCGACCCGGCTACCCCGGTCACGGCGACCAGCACCCCGAGCGGGATGTCGACATCGACGGCGCGCAGGTTGTTCGCAGTGGCGCCGCGGACCGGGAGCGAGCCGCGCGGTATACGGACGGAGTCCTTGAGCCGGGCACGATCGTCGAGGTGCCGTCCAGTGATCGTGTCGCTGACGCGCAGCTCGTCCACGGTCCCCTCGAAGCAGACCTGACCGCCAGCCGACCCGGCGCCGGGACCGAGGTCGACGACATGGTCCGCGGCCTCGATGACCTCCGGCTTGTGCTCGACGACGAGGACGGTGTTTCCCTTGTCCCGCAACCGAAAGAGCAGTTCGTTCATCCGTTGGATGTCGTGCGGGTGCAGGCCCGCGGTCGGCTCGTCGAAGACGTAGGTGACATCGGTGAGGGCCGAGCCCAGGTGGCGGATCATCTTGGTCCGCTGCGCCTCGCCACCGGAGAGCGTGCCGGCCGGGCGGTTGAGACTGAGATAGCCGAGACCGATCTCGACGAACGAATCGAGGGTATGCCGCAGCGTCGCCAACAGCGGCGCGACCGACGGCTCGTCGAGGGTCGCCACCCAGGCAGCCAAGTCGCTGATCTGCATGGCGCAGGCGTCGGCGATGCTGATGTCCTTGATCTTGCTCGAGCGGGCAGCCTCGTTGAGCCGGGTGCCGTCGCAGTCGGGGCAGGTCTGGAAGGTGATCGCGCGCTCGACGAAGGCCCGGATGTGCGGTTGCATCGCCTCGACGTCCTTGCTGAGGAAGGATTTCTGGATCCGGGGGATGAGGCCCTCGTAGGTGAGGTTGATGCCCTCGACCTTGATCTTGGTCGGCTCCTTGTGGAGCAGGTCGGCCAGTTCGCGCGCGGTGTAGTCACGGATCGGCTTGTCCATGTCGAAGTAGCCCGAGCCGGCGAAGATCCGGCCGTACCAGCCGTCCATCGAGTAGTTGGGGATGGTGAGGGCGCCCTCGCGCAGCGACTTGCTGTCGTCGTAGAGGGCGGTGAGGTCGACATCGCTCACCGAGCCGCGGCCTTCACAGCGCGGGCACATGCCGCCGGTGATCGAGAACTCGCGGCGCTCCTTGACGGTCTGGCCGCCGCGCTCGACGGTCACCGCCCCGGCCCCGCTGATCGAGGCGACGTTGAACGAGAAGGCTTGTGCCGAGCCGATATGCGGTTGACCGAGGCGGCTGAACAGGATGCGCAGCAGGGTGAGCGCATCGGTGGCGGTGCCGACGGTCGAGCGCGGGTCGGCCCCGAGGCGCTGCTGGTCGACGATGATTGCGGTGGTCAGCCCGTCGAGCAG
>CAZNLX010000024.1:0-14631 GCA_964573925.1 uncultured Intrasporangiaceae bacterium | reverse complement strand
CGTGCCCGCCGTCGCCGCACCCGCGGACGAGGCCGATGAGGCGGACGCCGACGGGTCGAGCTACGTCACCCCACTGGTGCGCAAGCTCGCCGCGCAGCACAAGATCGACCTGGCCACCCTCACCGGGACCGGAGTCGGTGGCCGGATCCGCAAGCAGGATGTCCTGGAAGCCGCCGAAGCGGCTCGGGCCAAGGCAGCAGCACCCGTCGCGGCTCCTGCTCCGGTTCCGGTTCCTGCTGCCTCCGCCGCCCCGGCCGCGGCCGCGCGGCCGGCCGTCGAGCCCTCGACCAAGCGCGGCACGACGGAGAAGATGTCCCGGCTGCGTCGGGTCATCGCCTCGCGCATGGTCGAATCGCTCCAGGTGTCGGCCCAGCTGACGACGGTCATCGAGGTCGACCTCACCCGGGTGGCACGCCTGCGGGCCCGCTCGAAGGAAGACTTCCTCGCCCGCGAAGGCACGAGCCTGTCCTACCTGCCGTTCCTCGCCCTGGCCGCCGTCGAGGCCCTCAAGGTCCACCCGATGGTCAACGCGAGCATCAACGGCGACGAGGTCGTCTACCACGGCCAGGAACACCTGTCGATTGCCGTGGACACCGACCGTGGGCTGATCGTCCCGGTCGTCAAGAACGCCGGTGACCTCAACATCGCCGGGTTGGCCCGGGCCATCGCGGACGTCGCCGACCGAACCCGGACGAACAAGATCACCCCGGATGACCTGGCCGGCGGAACGTTCACCATCACCAACACCGGCAGCCGTGGGGCCCTGTTCGACACCCCGATCATCAACCAGCCGCAGGTCGCCATTCTCGGTACCGGCGCCCTCGTGAGGCGTCCCGTGGTCGTCGACGACGGCGAGGGCGGCGAGACGATTGCGGTGCGGTCGATGATGTACCTCGCACTGTCCTACGACCACCGGATCGTCGATGGCGCCGACGCCGCCCGATTCCTCGAGACGATGAAGCACCGCCTCGAGGAGGGCAATTTCGAGCCGGACCTCGGGCTCTGAAGCACGACGTGAGGGCGCGCCGATGAACGCTCGAGTCGCCGTCACCGGGGCCTCGGGCTTCATCGGTAGCGCCCTCACGGCATACCTGCAGGAGCGTGGGGACGAGGTGATCCGGCTGGTCCGGCACGCTCCCGCGCACCCGGGCGAGCGTCGCTGGTCTCCCGATCCGGCGGGGGTGGACCCTGCCGTCCTCGCCGACATCGACGTCGTCGTCCACCTCGCGGCCGCCGGAGTCGGCGACCGGCGTTGGACCCCGTCCTACAAGGAACTCGTGCTGCGTTCACGGGTCGAGGGCACCGCGGCGATCGCCCGGGCCATCGCGGCGACGGGACGGCCCATCCGGTTCGTCTGCGGCTCGGCGATCGGCTTCTACGGGGAGCGGGGCGAGGAGATCCTCACCGAGCGCAGCGAACCGGGCACCGGCTTCCTCGCGGAGGTGGTTCGAGCCTGGGAGGCGGCCGCCGAACCGGCGGAGCAGGGCGGCGCTGCGGTGGTCTTCGCGCGGCACGGTCTGGTCATGGGTGCCCACGGCGGTGCCTTTGCCCGGATGCTCCGGCTGACTCGTTGGGGGCTCGGTGGACCGCTCGGCACGGGTGCTCAGTACTGGTCCTGGATCACCCTGGCCGACAGCGTCCGTGCCTTGGCCCACCTGGTGGATCGGCCTGAGCTGTGCGGGCCGGTCAACATCGTGGGTCCCGACCCCCGGCCGCAGCGGGTCGTGGCCCGGGCCCTGGGGCAGGCGCTCGGCCGGCCCGCGGTGCTGCCCGCGCCGGCCCTCGCCTTGCGCGTCGCGTTGGGCGAGTTCGCCGACGACATCCTGACTTCCCAGCGCGTCATGCCGTTCGCGCTCACCGGCAGCGGCTTCGACTTCGAGCACCCGACCCTCGGCCAGGCGGCGGCATCCCTCACTCGCTGACCCCGGCGATCCGCCAGGACCCGGCCACGCCGACCAGGCGATAGACGAGCGGCCGGCCCGGATCCGCGGCAACCGACTGCACCTCCGATCCGGGACCGAGCACCTGGTAGGCACTGCGGCGCACCACGGCTCGAATCCGCGGGTCGGACTGACCGAGCACCCACTGGGCGTCGGTGACCTCGAAGCCCAACCCGGAGAAGCGGCGCCCGGTGCGCTGCAGGTCGCCGAGCAGGGCAAGGTCACCGCCGTGCTGAGGCGAACCGACCGCCACGGCGGCGGCGAGGTCCAACTCGGATCCGCGGCTCAACGCCTGGGCACGGGCGTCCACGAGAGCCGCGAGCAGGACCCCAGGGTCGACATCGGACGCGACGCCGGACGGGACGTCGGCCGGTTCGGTGGGCCAGCCAGTGGGCGAAGCGGCGCCGGTCACGGTCGCGCCCGGGCCGGTCGCACCCGCCGCCGAGGTCCACCGCAACACCCCCGGCACCGCCACCCCGATGAGCACCACCACGGCAGCCCAGCTGGCGACGCGACGCTGTCTTCGGCGCGTCAGCAGGCGGCGCCGGGCCGCTACCGTGCGCCGGGTGTCGACGGGAGCCGTCGACGGCTGCCCGGTGGCCGCGAAGGACGACCTAATCCGGTGGGTGAGAACCCGGTCGGGATCGACGGCCTGGGTGCTGGGCACGAGTCGCACCGGGCGCGCCGGGGCGGCTTCGAAGACGAGCACGGCGGCTTCGGCGGCGCCGGGCCGATCAGCCGGGTCGAGTGCGAGCAGTCGGGCAACAACGTTCGCGAACTCCGGACCCACCAGGGCCTCGGCCTCGGCCGCTCCGGGTCCGGGTCCCGCCGCGGGGTCGAAGGCCCGGCCGGTCAACGCGAACCAGATGAGCCCACCGAGGGCGTAGACGTCGGCGGCTTCCTCGGGCAGTTCCCCGTCGTGCACCTCCGGGGCCACGAACCCGGGCGTGCCCGCCACCGTCGGCGGCAGGCTCTCACCGACCAGGCGTGCCGACTCGAAGTCGGTGAGCAGAGCCCGGCCGTCGGCGGTGAGCACGACATTGCCCGGAGCGAGGTCGGCGTGCACGACTCCGGCGCGATGCAAGGCGGCGAGCGCCTCGGCCAACGGGGTGCAGATGGTCACGACCTCGCCCGGGTCGAGCCGCCCCCGGGCCGCGACCAACGAGCCGAGGTCACCGCCCCTGGCGAGGTCGAGAACGACCGCTACGGAGCCGTCCGGCAAGGGGATCGCCTCGTGCAGGCGCACGACGTGGTCATGGTCGACGGTGGCCAGGATCGCGGTCTCCCGGGCAGCCAACTCCATGAGCTCACCGACGTGCAGCCGCTCGGGGGCGGTCACCTTGACGGCCACGGCCTGACCGGTCCGCCCGTCCAGGCCGGCCCACACCCTGCTCGTGGCGCCTCGGCCGAGCAACTCCCCCAGCAGATAGCCGGGCACGGTCGGTGGGTTGAGCGGGTCACTGGTCACGCACTCATGGTGGCCCGGCACAGCACTCGGCTGCAGAAGTTATCCACAGCACCCTTCGACCTCGGGTGGGCCGAGCCTGGGCTCAGCGCGGGTGCTCCCCCGGCGTGATCACCTCGACGACCCGGGCATCCCGCGCGCTGATCCTGGCGGCATCGATGACGGCCAGGACGTGCACCGCGTCACGGGGGTCGACCGGCAAACCTTCTTGGGGGTCCGCCGACCCGAGTGCAGCGGCGACCTGCCGGTAGAAGTCGGCGGCGTCTGCTGGGCGGGCCGGCACCGCCTCGCGGTCCGCACCGCGCACCACCCAGCCGTGCTGTCCCGGCTCCCCGTTCGCCTCGGGGAAGGCGGTCAGCTCGCCGCCGGCCGACCCGAGCAGATAGGTCGCCGCGCTTCCAGTGATCCGAGCGCGGGGGCCGGGGGCGCCTGCCACGCTGCTCGCGGCGAGATGGGTCACCATCCCGCAGGTATGCCGCGCCGCGACGAAGGTGTCGTCCTCCCCGGCCATCGTCCAGGCGGCCAACTCGGCGTAGACACTCTCGACCGGACCGAACATCCGCACCGCCTGGTCGATGAGATGGCTGTGCAGGTCCAGCAGCAGTCCGCCGCCCTCCTCGGGGGTCGCCCGCTCGCGCCAGCGGTCCTTGGGCACCGGCCGCCACCGCTCCCACCGGAACTCGGCCCGCCGGACCTCGCCGAGGACGCCGCTACCGAGGACGTCGAGCATCGTCATGAACTCGGGGTCGTAGCGGCGGTTCTGGAAGACCGTCAGCGGCACACCACGCCCGGCGGCCAGATCGACGACCTGTTGGGCCGATGGGGCGTCGCAGGCCAAGGGTTTGTCGACGACGACGGCGACACCCGCCTCGATGACCTCGGTGGCGTTGGCCACGTGAACCCCGGACGGCGAGGCGAGGACGACGAGGTCGATCCCGCCGCGGGCCAGCAGCGCGCTGAGGTCGGGGACGATGGCGGCCCCGGGGTTGTCTCGCTCGGCCTGCGCCGCGCGCTCGGGGTTGGCGGTCGCCACCGAGACGATGTTCAGACCCGCCGCTCGCAGCAGCGGCGCATGGAAGCTCGCTCCGGCCAGTCCGTAGCCGACGATCCCCACCCGTGCCACCCGAGGCTCCTTCCGGTATGCCGTCACCAGCCGCGGCGAGCCTACCTGTGGCTGCCATGTCAGGGCTCCCGGCACGGGCGGCCGACAGGACGTAGGGTGATCGGCATGCGTGTCGTCCACCTCGGCTTCGATCCCGACTTCGTGGACTACGAATGGGCGTGGGAACGTCAACGCGAGGTCCATGCCCAGGTCGTCGCCGGGGAGTTGCCTGACACCGTCCTGCTCCTGGAGCACCAGCCGGTCTACACCGCCGGCAAGCGCACCGAACCGCACGAGCGCCCCAAGGACGGCACCCCGGTCGTCGATGTCGACCGCGGCGGGAAGATCACCTGGCACGGCCCGGGTCAGCTCACCGGCTATCCCATTGTCCGACTGCCCGCACCGATCGACGTCGTCGCCTACGTGCGGGCCCTGGAAGAGATGATGATCCGGGTCTGCGCGGACTTCGGCGTGACGGCCGGGCGCGTCGACGGGCAGTCCGGGACGTGGATTCTCGCCGATCCCACGGACCCGTTCCGTCGGCCCAACCGCAAGGTGGGCGCGATCGGCATCCGGGTCAGCCGCCAGGTCGCGATGCACGGCTTTGCGTTCAACTGCAACAACAGCCTGGCCTGGGGGCAGGTCATCATCCCGTGTGGGATCCCCGACGCTGGAGTGACCTCGTTGTCGGCCGAGTTGGGCCGGGACGTGCCGGTGCGCGAGGTGCTCCCGCACGTCGAACGGCACCTGGCCGTCGTGCTGGCCGACCTGCGGCCTAACTCCCGCGCGGTCCAGCCCGATTGAGCGGGCGCCGGCCAGGCGTAGGCTGGGAGGCTCGCGGGCGGCATACCGGCTCGCGTCGGCCAGGGAAGGACGGACCGAGGTGACGATCGAGCCCGAGGGGCGGCGGATGCTGCGCGTCGAGGCGCGCAATGCGGCGACCCCGATCGAGCGCAAGCCGGAGTGGATTCGCACGACCGCCAAGATGGGGCCGGCCTTCACCGAGTTGCATTCGATGGTCAAGGGCGAAGGGCTGCACACGGTCTGCCAGGAGGCGGGCTGTCCCAACATCTTCGAGTGTTGGGAGGATCGCGAGGCCACCTTCCTCATCGGCGGGGACACCTGCACCCGGCGCTGCGACTTCTGCGACATCGCCACCGGACGCCCGGCACCGTTGGACCCCGACGAGCCACGCCGGGTCGCCGAGTCGGTGCGCCGGATGGGGCTGCGCTACAGCACGGTGACCGGGGTGGCCCGGGACGACCGGCCGGACGGCGCCGCGGGCCTGTATGCCGCGACGATCCGCGCGATCCACGAGTTCAACCCCAACACGGGGGTGGAGATCCTCCCGCCCGACTTCGGCGCCAAGCCCGACCTGGTGCAGCAGGTGTTCGACGCCCGGCCGGAGGTTTTCGCCCACAACCTCGAGACGGTGCCGCGGCTGTTCAAGCGGATCCGTCCGGCGTTCGCCTACGACACCTCGTTGCGGGTGCTCTCGATGGCCCGGGACGCGGAGTTGGTCACCAAGAGCAACCTCATCCTGGGGATGGGTGAGCAGCAGGACGAGATCGCGGCGGCGATCGTCGATCTGCACGAGGCAGGCTGCGACATCCTCACGATCACGCAGTACCTGCGGCCCTCCCCCAAGCACCATCCGATCGACCGCTGGGTGAAGCCGCAGGAGTTCCTCCAGTGGTCGACGGTGGCGACCGAACTGGGCTTCAAGGGGGTGATGGCCGGGCCGCTGGTCCGCTCCTCCTATCGCGCCGGCCGGTTGTGGGCGCAGGCCATGATCCGCTGGGGTCGGCCAGTCCCGGCGCATCTGGCGCACCTGGCCGCGGCCTCGCAGGCCCCCGCGCGCCAGGAGGCGGCCGCGGTCGTGGCAGCGGTCGCCGAGCGCTCCGGCGCCCCCGTATCCTGACTCCCATGGCCAAGGACACCACCGCGAAAGCCCCCAAGAAGCCGGGGCGGATCGCCCAACTGCGCACGGTGTTGCAGCAGTCCAAGCAGCTCGATCCCAAGATCGGCTGGTGGATGGCGCTGGCCTTCGTTGTCACTCTCGCCGTGATCGTCGCCATCGGCTGGTGGCTGGGGTGGCCGGTGTATGCCGCGATCATCGGGCTGCCCCTGGCCGCTCTCGCGGCGACGATCGTCATGAGCCGGCGTGCCGAGGGGGCGGCATACAGTCGGCTGGCCGGCCAGCCCGGGGCTGCAGGAGCGGCTCTCACCTCGCTGCGCGGTGGGTGGTTCACGTCGGCCGAGCCGGTGGCGGTCGAGGGGGCCCGTGGCGGTGGCTTCGCCGAGGCGGCGATGGTCTATCGCGCGGTGGGTCGTCCGGGAGTCGTGCTCGTCGCGGAAGGCCCGGAGGCCAAGGCCCAGCGGTTGCTGCTGGCGGAGAAGAAGCGCATCGAACGAGTCGCTCCGGGCGTTCCGGTGACGACTTACCGGGTCGGGGAGGGCGGCGGCGAGGGGGTTGTGGAGATCCGGAAGCTGACCTCGCGGGTCCAGCGGATGCGGGCCACGCTGACCAAGGACGAGGTGCTCACGGTCAACAAGCGGCTTCGGGCGCTGGGGGGCGTCAAGTTGCCGCTGCCGGCCGGAGTGGACCCGATGCGGGCGCGCGTCGACCGCAAGGCCATGCGCGGCCGGTGACGATCGAGCGCAGCGAGGAACGAGCAAGCGCTGAGGAACCGGCCCCACCACACCGCCGGTGACGATCGAGCGCAGCGAGGAACGAGCAAGCGCTGAGGAACCGGCCCCACCACACCGCCGGTGACGATCCAGCGCAGCGAGGAACGAAACGGCGGGGCGGGGCTCAGCAGCCGCAGGCCCAGCCGGGACGGCACCCCATCCACGGCTTCACGACGGCACCGACGCCGACTCGGGCGTGGCTGCGGGCCAGTCGCAGCACCGAGTCGGCGGCCAGTCGGCCGGACTCGCCGCTCCAGGTCATTCGGGCCGCGATGACCCCGGCCACCAGTGGGGTGGCGAACGAGGTTCCGCTCCACCGGGCCAGGCCGTCGTTGAGGGTGGCCCAATCTCCGGTCATCGGGGGCTGCGCGTAGCGGTAGGTACCGCGCGGGTAGGCGTTGACGTGGTCGCTGCCCAGGGCGTAGCAGTCCACCCAGCTTCCATGGTTGCTGTAGTAGGCCCGGTCGTCGTTGAGATTGAGCGCCCCGACCCCGACCGCATAGTTGTCCGCTGCGGGGAAGAACGGCTTGCGAAGGCTGTCGTTGCCGGCCGCGGCGACAACGACGGTCCCCTTGGACCCGAACTTCTCCCAGGCGACCCGGAAGCCGAGCATGCCGGCATCGCTGCGGGTGTAGGTCCCCGCCGAGATCGACAGGATGTCCGGCGCATCGGCCAGGGCCCGGGCGAAGCCGTCGCGGATGAGATCGCTCTCGAAGACCGCGCCGCCGTGGGGCAGGAAGCCGTGCACGTAAGCCGAGCAGGCCGGCGCCATGGTCCGCAGGACGCCGGCCGCGAAGGTGCCGTGACCGGCATACGGGCCGAGGTCGCTGGGGACGTAGGAGTCGTAGGGCCACCCGTCCACCCCGGCCAGCCACGGGGTGGCGGCGGCAAGCTGCGGGTCGAAGCCCGCGTCGACGAGCGAGACGACAACGGAGCGCCCGTCACAGTCGGGGTGCACGTGCCGGGTCGGGAAGGGAGCCTTGACGGCCGGCGGGAAGGGTTCGGTGGCCGGGCAGGCCGATCCCCGACCGGTGTCTCCAGTGATGTGGACGACGTGATCCGGGTAGGCGACGCCAAGGCCGAATTCGCCCTCGACGACCGACAGCGCGTCGAACGCGTTGTCGATCTCCAGCACGGTCAGGCCGTTGATGCCGCCCTTGATGTCGGCCGATCCGGTCAGACCCAACGCTTGTCCGACTCGGCGCAGGTCCTCGTCACGGACCAGGATCCGGCCCTTGCGGAACATGTAGACCATGTCCCCGTATGCCGCGGGGTCCAGTTCGCGTTCCTTGGCGGGTTGGCTGGACTCGCCCGTCGCCAGGCCGACGACGCCGACGACGTTGGGTCCGCCGAGCTTCTCGACGATCGCCTCGACCTGGGCGGCGGTTCGCGCCGGATCGACCTTGACGCGTTCCTCGGGCGTGGGGCGCGACGGGTGGTCGGCGGTGACCTCGAAGCGGCCTTGGGAGGATTCGGGGGAACTTTCGGTCGCCACGACGACTCCTTACGGTGCGGTGGACGGGTGGGAGACTCCGTCACGGGCACTATCGCAGGTGTCGGCGGTCCACGTCATCGGTTCATCGGAAGGAGACATGGCCAGCTCTGCGCTCCCGTCGGACTTCGGGGTCGATCAGGCGTCGAGTCTGTTGGCTCTGGCGTTGTCCGAGCCGGCCCGGGCGGCCGAGGAGGCCCGCTTGGTGCTGGACGCCGGCCCACCGGACCTCGTGGCCTCGATCGCGCACCAGACCTTGGGGATCGTCGCGCGGGAAGCCGGGCGGCTGCCCGAGGCTCTCGCCGAGTTGGCCACCGCGGCGCGCCGGGCCCGCCGGGGTGGCTCCGATGCCCGCCAGGCGGACGTGCTGGCCACCCTCGGGGTGACCCTGGCGACGGCCGGGCGCACCCGCGCGGGTCTGCGTCGGCTCGACGCGGCGCTGGCCCTGGCCCCTGGGCCCGAGGTCGGCCGGGTGCGGATGCGCCGGGCGTTCGTGTTGCTCACCCTGGGGCGGGCGGCGCCGGCTCTGGCGGACCTGGACCAGGCCCTGGCGGAGGTGCGCGCCTGCGGGGATCGGCTGTGGGAGGCTCGGTCGCTGCTCAACCGTTCGTGGGCCCACATGCTCCTGGGCCGCCCTTCCGCCGCCGCGGCGGACGCCGAGGCCAGTCACGCCCTCTTCGTCGAGCTGGGCCAGCTGCAGGAGGTCGCCCATGCGTTGCACAACCGTAGTTCGGCCGCCTTCGACATCGGTGATCTGCCGGCGGCGCTGGCGTTGATCGACCAAGCGGAGGCGGCATACCGGGCGGTCGGCGAGGTGCCCCCCGAATTGGAGTCGGTCCGGTGTCCGGTGTTGCTGGCGGCCCAATTGGTGCCCGAGGCGGTCGCGGAGACCGACCGTGCTCTGGCGCGGAAGGACCTGACGCCCCGACAACGGCCGGATCTGCTCGTCGTGGCCGCGGCCGCCGCACTGGCCGCGGGCGAGCCGGCGGCCGCCTCGAAGTTGGCTGGGTCGGCCCGCAGCGAGTATGCCGCGCAGCTACGCCATCGGGGGGCCGGCCGGGCCGGCTTCCTCGTGGCGCAATCGGAGGTCGCGGCCGGACGAGCGGATCCTGCGTTGGCACGCTCGGTGGCGCGGTTGGCCGGCCGGTTGGACGCCGAACACAGCCCGGATGCTGCCGTCGCCCATCTGCTGGCAGCCCGGCTGGCCTTGGCGGTGGGCACGCCACGAACGGCGCTGCCAGAACTCGAGGCTGCCGCGCGGGGCCGGACGGGAGTCTCGCCGTTGGAGCGCTCGACCGGTTGGCTGGCCACTGCCTTGGCGCACCAGGCCCGCAACGACGACCGAGGCGTTCTGAAGGCCTGTCGTCGGGGCTTGGACGAGGTGGATAGCTACCGCGAGACCTTCGGGGATCTCACGTTGCGGGCGCTGTCCACCGCGCACGGCCGGGAGTTGAGCGCCTTGGCCCTTGGCCGAGCGGCCGCGACCGGCAACGCTCGCCGGCTGCTCGCCTGGAGCGAGCGGACCCGGGCCAGCGCCCTGGCCACTCCCCCGGCGCTCCCGCCTGAGGACCCGGAGCTGGCCGACGCCATCGGTGCCGCACGGCGGGCCGACCGACAGCTCACCGCGAGCGACGGGGACCCGTCCGCCGGGACAGCGGCCCGGCGCGAGCGGGATCGGGTTGAGGCCGAGATCCGTCGCCGCTACCGGCGGTTGCGCGGGGAGGGCACCGCCCCGGCCCCACTGGACGTCGCCGCGATCGTCGAGGCGATCGGCGAGGACACCCTGCTCAGCCTCGTCGACGTCGGTGGGGTCCTCCATGCGGTCCTGGTGCACGCGGGACGGGTGACCGCCCACGAGGTGGGTCCGACGGCGGCGGCGGCGGCCGAGGCCGAGTTCGCTCGCTTCACGTTGCGTCGGGCGGCCTACGGGCGACCGCCCGCGTTGGCCCCGGTCGGGGAGCGGCTGCAGGCAACGGTCTTGGGCCCTGTGGCGGGCCGGTTGACCGGCCGGATCGTCGTGGTGCCCCCGGCCGGGCTGCACACGCTCCCCTGGGGCTTGCTGCCGGCCCTGGCGCCGGCGCAGCTGAGCATCGCTCCATCCGCCCGGCTCTGGCTTCGGGCCCGCTCGCGCCAGGCCGCGGGGCCGGTGGTCTTCGCGGCGGGCCCGGACCTGTCCAGCGACCAAGCCGAGGTCGCCGCCCAGGCATCCAGGTATGCCGCGGCATGCACCCTGTCGGGTCCCGCGGCCACCGCTCAGACGGTGGCAGCGGCCCTCGACGGGAGTGCGCTGGCGCATCTGGCGGCCCACGGGGACTTCCGAGCCGATGCGCCGATGTTCTCGTCGGTCCGCCTGCACGACGGTCCCTTGTTCCTGCACGATCTGGACCGGCTGGCCACTCCCCCGCACACGGTCGTGCTCAGCGCCTGCGACGTGGGCGCGATGACGGCGGTGGGAATGGACGAGGGGTTGGGCCTGGTCACCGGCTTGCTGGGCTTGGGAACGAGTGCGGTCCTGGCCAGCACGGTCCCGGTGAACGACCTGGCCACCCTGGCCGTCATGGACCATTTGCACGCAGCCCTGGCGGCCGGTGCGTCGTTACCGGCCGCGTGGCTGTCCATGCGACGGAACGGCGAGGCCGATCCGCTGCTGGCCGCGACCGCGGCCGCCTTCACCGCGTGGGGGTGTTGACGGGCTAGCGGCCGACGGTGACCCAGTCGGTCGTGACGTCGAGGTTGCGGGCCCGGACCCGCAACCGCACGAGACCGGGGGCGATCTGCCGCCCGGCGAACCGGCCCACCGGGTCCAGCTCGCACCGAGTGGTGGCGACCCCGGGGCTCTCGACCTCCACCCAACCGCCGTCCCGTGCGGCCAGCCCATCGAGCACACCGATGAGTTCCAGTCCGTCGGCGGCCAGGGTTACCTGGACGTCGACGGCGAGGTCACCGAGCAGGAAGGTGAGCAGCCGCGGCGCGGTGTCGACCGCGCCGGACCGGACGGCTCCGGCCAGCAGCGCCGAGTCGGCGACGAGTTGCGCCAGCTCCGCGTCGACACGCCGGACCGACAGGGCCGCCTTGCCCAACTCGCGCAGATGTTGCGGCTCCGGGTCGACCGTCTCGGCTACTCGGGCCAGCCAGTCCAGAAGTTCGCGGTCCTCGACGGACATCACCCGATCGACGTCGTCCCCCGTCATCGGGCACCTCCTTCATGCGAGAAGTCGTAGTTCTGGGTGTCCAGGTGCTTGCGTAGCTTGTCCAGGCAGCGGGCCCTGGTCGGTCCGATGGAGCCGATCGGCATGCCCAGCTCGGTGGCGATGTGGGCGTAGCCCGGGGCATTGTGCGCGCAGAGCACCCGCAGCAGCCGCCGACAGCGCTCGTCCAACAGAGCAAAGGTGCGCCAGAGTGCGCGTCCCGCTCGTCCAGGAGCAACTGGGTGTCCAAGGGGTCGGCCGGATCGACGTACTCGTGCGGCAGGTCGCCGTCCAGTCGTTCCCGGCTGGCCGCGGGCAGCGCACGGAGCGCCTGCCGGCGGGCGGTCGTCAGCAGCCACCCGGGCAACGCTTCGGGGTCCTGAATCCGCGGGAGGGACTCGACGAGCTTGAGCCAGGTGGACTGCACGACGTCCGCGGCGAGGTGTTCCTCGAGCCGGTGGGCGCGGGCCACCGACCAGAGCAGCGCGGTGAACCGCTCGACGATCTCGTCCCAGGCACGCTGATCACCCTGCTCGGCGGCTCGCACGAGCTGGGTGAGTGTCGCCCGTTCCGACATGGTCACCTTCCCGTCGTCATGCAGGGCGACCCTATCCGGCGACCCAGGCGAGACGGGAGTGCTGATCCCGGGCAGGGCCGCAGTCGTGCATCGGCATCGCCGGTGTGCGTGACTGGGACGCGTCGGCGTCCGCGTCCGGCTCATCAGTCCACCCCTCCACGTCGGTCGTTCTCCCACAAGAGGGGACGGGGATGGCGTCTGATACGTCGGGGCCGACAGATTCAGGACCCGGTGGAGTCCTGCCACGGGTGCCGCTCGGGACGGAAGAGCTGCACCGAGCCGACCGGGACGAATCCGGCCCCGAGGAACAGCCTCAGCGACCGGGCGTTGCCTGGAGCGACCGCGGCGACCAGCGGCCCGCCCTCGCCGAGTTCGTCGTGCACCCAACGCAGCGCCGCGTCGAGCAGGTCACGGCCCGAGCCCGGACCCTCGGCCTGCAGCCCGATCTCGGGGAGTCCGCCGAGCCCGGTCGCGAAGGTGACCACCGAGCGGGACCGACGGGACGGCATACCCAGCACCCGTATGCCGCTGCGCACCTGCTGTGCGACGGCCACTCTGGGGTGTCCGGCGAGATCGTCGCGGGGCACGAGGTCCGGCCCGACCCCGGCCGGCCGAGGGGCGTCGCCAGGGCGGACGAGCAGAACGTCAAGGGTGTCGGCCCATCCGGAACCACGGACCAGCTCGGCGACCCGGGGGTGATGAGCGCCGCCGTAGCCGTCGACGCCGTGGGCGTCCAGTTCGACGTCGGCGAGGTCCTGGCTCACCGCGAGAAAGGCATGACCGGTCATCGCGACGATTGCCTCGACGCCACGCAGCCACAGCGCCGCGCGGTCCCAGCCGCCGTCGGCCGGCGGATAGACCCCGCGGGCCGCGTCGCGCAGGACGTCGGCGAGGTCGGTCAGACCGTCCGGGATCACCGGCGCACGAGCACGGTGGCGGCTGCCTTGTCGTGCAGCCCGCGGCCGTCGCGATCCCAGATGAGCGCCGGAACGGCCAGGCAGAGCAACATCGTGCGCAGCGCAACGTGGACGACGGAGACCCGCCGGCGATCGACGGTCATGAGCATGAGCCCGACGACGCGGTGGCCGATGGTGGCCCCCGTGGTGGGCAGCAGGAGGAGGTTCTCGACGGCGAAGACGGCCAGCGGGGCGAAGCTGGCCGGTCCTCCCTGGCCGAGTTCGGCCCGCAGGACGAGCACCGCGATGAGCTGACAGATCATCCAGTCGATGGTGATCGCGACCAACCGCCGCCCGAACCGGGCGATCGAGCCGGGCCCGGTTTGCGGCATACCCAGCCCTTGTCCGGGGTACTCCCCGGGAGCCTGCGTGCGGGCCCGGGGCCCTTCCAGCCAGGAGGCGACGTCACGGCGATCGACCACCCCGATAGCCTAGTCCGCGGCACAGCGACGTGCTCACCCCGATCCCGGCGCCTGTTAACAGCGGCGAAACATGAGCAACACGACCGGGAAACCCACCCGCCCTAGCGTCAGGGCGAAGCACCACACCGGGGGTCGCGTCGCGGCAGGTTGAGCGGCCGACCGGGTTCACTCTCGAGGAGGTTGGTTTGTTCACTTCAGCCGACGAGGTCTTGGCCTACATCAAGGCCGAGGCCGTTCAGTTCGTCGACATCCGGTTCTGTGATCTGCCGGGGGTCATGCAGCACTTCAACGTACCGGCACACACCCTCGATGAGGACTTCTTCACCGTCGGGCAGGCGTTCGACGGCAGTTCGATCCGGGGCTTCCAGGCGATCCACGAGTCGGACATGAAGCTCCTTCCCGACGTGGCGACGGCCTACCTCGACCCGTTCCGTGCCGAGAAGACCCTCGTCATGAACTTCTCGATCGTCGACCCGTTCACCGACGAGCCCTACAGCCGCGACCCGCGCAACATCGCCGCGAAGGCCGAGGCCTACCTGGAGTCGACGGGCATCGCCGACACGGCCTACTTCGGGGCGGAGGCCGAGTTCTTCGTCTTCGACGACGTGCGGTTCAAGACCTCGGCGAACGAGAGCTTCTACTACCTGGACTCCAAGGCCGCCGTGTGGAACACCGGGCGAGTCGAGGAGGGGGGCAACCTCGGCTACAAGCCGCGGATGAAGGGCGGCTACTTCCCGGTGTCGCCGGTCGACCACTTCGCCGACCTGCGTGACGAGATGTGCCTGCGGCTGGCCGAGG